>NZ_JACSQR010000024.1:0-42201 GCF_014836505.1 Psychrobacter communis | reverse complement strand
AAGGTCGCCCGTTGAAGCAGAAAACTTGCGACGGTCGTGAGAAAGTCGCCTAAGAGCTTTTGCTTTTAGAATCCCCCACTTGAGCTTGTCGAAAGTGGCGGGAGTATGTCAACTGACTATAAAAACCTTGATACCTTTGTCAAACGTATTGAAGAAGATAAAGGTTTGACCGCCGTCATTGAGCAGCAAGGCTTAGAAAAAATCAAAACACTTGAGATTTGATATTATTAATGCTTTGAGCGTTTGCAAAAACCTTTCTAACCTTAACCTTTCTAGCCTTTAGAAGGGTTTTTGCTTTTATATCTATAAAAATATTATCCTTTAAAATAACATTCATGGCGCAAAAACCAAGCGCTAAAATTCGTTAAAGCGATAAAGTCACGGCACTAAACATCTTTATACTTGTCAGCCAGATATAGGCTGTGTCAGTATTAGCCTCTTTGAGACATTTTAAATTGATAATTAATAGCAGTAAGTTAGGAGTTGGCCGTTATGAGTGAATCAGCAGAGCAAGGTTCGGATAAAAATAACAGTAAAAACTACCGTTATTTGGTATTTATTGGGCGTTTCCAGCCGTTTCACTGCGGGCACAAGGCAGTGGTCGATGAAGCATTAAAACGTGCCGATAACGTCATTATGCTGATTGGTTCTGCCAACCTCCCGCGCAGTCTGCGTAATCCATTTAGTGTCGATGAGCGCGCGGCGATGATTAAGAACGCCTACTCGCCAGCAGAAGCGGCGCGAATTCATTGCGTCGGTCTCGACGATGCGCTCTACAATGACACGCGTTGGCTGCAATATGTGCAGACGGGCGTCAAATCCGTCACCGGCGACTTACAGGCTGATATTGGGCTGATTGGTCATTCAAAAGACAGCTCATCTTATTATTTATCCTTATTCCCAAATTGGGCGTCGGTTTCTGTACCCAATTATCACAATTTATCCGCGACCCCTATTCGTGACAGTTATCTAATGGGCGCCACACCAACGCCTGAGCGCACCCCCGAATCAACCCGCAACGTCCTCAATGACTTTAAAAAGACTGATATTTATCAAAACCTGCATGAAGAAGCCGATTTTGTCGATAAATATAAAAGACAATGGGAGTCTGCGCCTTATCCACCAACCTTTATGACCACTGATGCGCTCGTCGTACAATCAGGGCACATTTTATTGGTTGAACGCCGCAGTATGCCAGGACGCGGGCTATGGGCATTACCGGGTGGTTTTTTGAATCCAAAAGAAACCTTATTTGATGCCTGTATCCGCGAGCTACGCGAAGAAACTCGTTTGAAAGTCCCTGAACCGGTATTACGTGGCTCTTGCCACAGCCAGCATACCTTTGACGACCCGTATCGCTCGGCGCGTGGGCGTACGATTACTCAAGCCTTTTATTTTCAGCTTAAAAATGACCCAAAAGGGTTGCCAAAAGTCAAAGGTGGCGACGATGCAGCTACCGCGTTTTGGCTACCGCTGGCAGAGCTTGATGCGACCATGATGTTTGAAGACCATTATGCGATTATCACCAAAATGGTTGGTTTGTAGGCTTTTATCAGGCGACTGTGCAATTTTTATTAACCTTTTTTCACGCCAGCGCCGATAGACGGCAATGGCTCACCGCCGCGGCAGTTATTAAAAAACAGCTGCAGCATCTAAAAGCAGAGGAGTTCTGTGATGTACACCAGCAATTTAAACAATTTAATCTTAAATAGCGACAGCTATAAAACCTCCCATTGGGCGCAATATCCAAAAGGTAGCGAGTATCTATCAAGCTATATCGAAGCGCGTAAAGGTGACTACGATGTGGTATTTTTTGGCTTGCAAGCCTTTATCAAAGAATACCTTAGCACGCCGATTACCCATCAAGATATCGATGAAGCCGAAACGGTCATTCAAGCTCATGGCTTAACCTTTAACCGTGCTGGCTGGGAGCTATTAGTCGATAAGCATGGCGGCTATCTGCCACTGCGCATCGAAGCCATTCCTGAAGGCAGCGTCGTTCCAGCATCCAATGTGGTCTGTCAAATTATCAATACTGACCCTGAGTTTTACTGGCTACCAAGCTATATCGAAACGGCATTGCTACGGGCGATTTGGTATCCCTCAACCGTCGCTAGCGTCTCTCATTATTGCAAAGGCATTATTCGTCAGGCACTAGAAAAATCTGCCGACAATACCGAATCCCTCATTTTCCGTTTGCATGATTTTGGTTCGCGCGGTGCGTCTAGTCAAGAATCTGTCGCCCTTGGTAGTCTTGCGCATTTGGTGAACTTTGCTGGTACCGACTCGATGACGGCCTTGGTTGCCGCCAGCCGCTGGTATCACATGGACAAAGAAATAGCTGCTTTTTCTATCCCTGCTGCTGAGCATAGCACCATGACGGCGTGGGGTCGCGACGGAGAAACTGTCGCCTTTGCCAATATGATTGAACAATTTGGCGGCGTTGGTAAAAGTTTTTCTGTGGTATCTGACAGCTATGATTTATGGAATGCCATTGATAATATTTGGGGCGGTAGCCTAAAAGACGACGTCAAAAATATGGGCGGAACTTTGGTTATCCGTCCAGATAGCGGCGATCCGGCAAAAGTGGTGCGCGAAGCCTTGGAGCGTTTGGCGGTAAAGTTTGGCACCACCATCAATAGCAAAGGCTATAAAGTGCTGCCCGACTATGTACGCATTATCCAAGGCGATGGTATCAGCCCGCAAAGCTTAAGCAAAATCATCGATGTGGTCTTAAACGCAGGCTTTAGCGCCGACAATATCACCTTTGGGATGGGCGGCGGCTTATTGCAGCAAGTCAATCGCGATACCATGAGCTGGGCGATGAAAGCCAGTGCCATCTCTATCGATGGTGTATGGAAAGATATCTATAAAGACCCTGTCACCAGTCGCTCAAAACGCTCAAAAAGAGGCCGTTTGGCACTCATAAAAAATAGCAAAGGCAACATAGATACCATTAAAGCGGATAATTTAACGTCAGCTGCAGATAACCTACTACGCGATGTATATATCGATGGTAAATTACTTATTGAAGACAACCTCACTACGATTCGGGAGCGTGCAGGATGGTAGCTACTAAAAAAATGCAAAATAAAATAACCGCTGCTGCCAAGGACGTGCTGCTTGCTCCTGTTTACCTTTATCAAGGGCACAAAATCAAGCGTGATACTGTACGCCTACCTGAGCCAAATGGCGAGCGTCATGGACAGGTTCAGCTCAATAACTCGCCTATTACCTCAAAGGGTAAAAGCAACAATATATTGAACCTGATGGTCGTTGGTGATTCGGCAGCGGCTGGCGTCGGTAGTCAGACCCAACAAGAGGCGCTGGTCGGTCATTTGATACCTATTTTGACTGAGCAGGCTGCTATCCAAAGCGCTTTTGATACCTTAAACTGGTCGTTACAAGCGACCACGGGTTATACCAGCTTTGATATTTTGCGCAGGCTTTATGTGTTGCCTGCACCGAGCCAACCTATTGATGTGATGGTATTAAGTGTCGGCGTTAATGATACTACCTCCAAAGTCTCTGCGGCTCAATGGCAACAGCAGGTTGAAAATATCATTGCTATCGCCCAGCGTAAATTCGGCGTACGCGAGCTGGTTTTTTTAAGCTTACCGCCGATGGCTCAAATGCCTGCGATACCTGCGCCATTGAATAACTTCGTTGGTGCCAAAGCCGCTATCCTTGATAATAGCTTGCAGCAAATTTGTGCCGCTCATGACAATGTCACTTACATGGCAACGAACTTTGCACGCATGATAGAAGAACACTCTAACGGCACGCCGATCGATATCAGAGTGATGTTTGCCAGCGACGGCTTTCATCCAAGCAGTTTGATGTATGGTTATTGGGCGCAGCAAGTGGCAGAATTGATTGTGAAGTTGCTAGATTCGTCGACTACTAAGTTAAGTAGCTGAGTAGTGCAAATACTGAACATTAAAATTTAGATAAAAAAACCGCTGAATAATCAGCGGTTTTTTTATGGCTTAGCAAAAGACTGCTTCGCGACATATATTTATACCATAAGTATAAATTATTCAGCAGAATCAGCAGCTTTCTTGCTACGGCCACCAAACGCACCAAAGCGTTTGTTGAAGCTTGCAACACGGCCTTCAGTAGACGTTTTGCGTTGTTCGCCAGTATAGAATGGATGCGACGCACTTGAAATATCAAGTGGGTAGTATGGGTATTCTTTACCTTCGTATTCACGAGTGGCTTTGGTATTAACGGTTGAGCGAGTTAAGAAAAACACGTCAGCGTTGGTGTCATGGAACAAAACTTCTTGGTAATTAGGATGGATATCTTTACGCATAATAAACTCTCTATGTCCGATGTATGGTAAGCATTTTGATTAATAGCCTCTTTAGCTATTAAGCACGCTCACATACGTAACTGAGGCACTAAGGACATCTGTCAGTCTGGCAATTACGTCACTGGCTTATTCCAGCACCCAACACCACACCGCTGCTCACTTAGCCTTTCCCCAGCGGGAAAATCAAACCGCGATTTTAACGGTTTTTGTTGCTCGATGCAAGCCGCTTATCTGCTCAGAGCACACGTTAAGCGCTTATCAGATTATAACGATAGGTTAAAATTTTCTATCAGTAACTCGTTAAAGAAGCAGCTATAGGTAGCTGCTTCTTTATTCGTATTAAAATAGTTTTAACGCTATTTAGTTTTTACGATGTGCCAAACGCCAAGTTTGTTGTCGCCATCTTTATCGCCAACCTTGGTATCATTGGCATAAAAGTATAACGGCTTACCATTCATCGCCCATTGATATTTGCCATCTTCACGTTTAAAGGCGGCGAACTGCCCTGACGCTTTGGCATTACTTGGTGCCAAAAACGCTGGCCAAGCAACCAGACAAGCTGAGCCACATTCTGATTTATTCATAGAGTCTTTATCAAAAGTATATAAGGTCATATGATTGGTTGCATCGACCAACATGCCATTTTTACTGGCAACTGGCGCGGTATTTTTAGTGGTCGCTTGCACCTCATGCATGCCAGAATCGTCCTTTCCCAGCATGTTGTTAAACGTAGAACAGCCGCTAAGCGCTAATGCACCAGAAATGACAGATAACATAAGTATGTGTTTCATAGTAACGTCCTTGTTAATAGTGATTTTTTTAATTGCTTCTTTTATATGGTTTTTTGTGGTCTGCAAACCTATACCTTAAAGCATAAAACGGCTTAAAGCTTACCGTAAGTATTTTTACTATAGCACAGACATAAAATCAGTTATTTCTTACATCATATAAATTTACAGAAGCGTATAAAGTTTACAAATTAAATAAAGTTTGCTCTTCAATTTTCTAAAAATGCTTTTAAAAGGCTGTGTTTTAGACGCTCATTGTTTGCCATCCTTTGACAAAACTTATGCATCTACTTACGTTTTTGCCATGCTAATTTGAGTAATTTTTTCGTAGAATAAGCCATATAAATTAAGAACTACTACACAATAAGAAATATGACTATAGCGGTTTAAAATGACTGTTGAACTTAGGGTTCGCTGTACGCATATCGGTAGCCTTGCATGAAAAAACACGCATTAGAAAAACATGTTATTTAACATATAAGCGCGGCGAATATAAAAAACTTAAGAGAAGAAACTTAGCAACGAATTACTTCACACAGACGCCGAGCCATTCCTACTAATTGAAGATAGGAATGCGACTAAGGATATAACAACGACAATGACTCATTCTGTTATGAACAATCAAGTGCCTGCTAGCAAACGGGTTGGTATTCTCGGTGGCGGTACAGCGGGTGCAACCATCGCGATTCGCCTTGCGGCATTGGGCCTTGAAACGTATTTATTTGAAAAAAATACCTCGCTAATTGACGGGCCGCCGATGTGTCATTTGCATGCCGGTGGCAACCTATATCGTGAAATACCTGATGAAGATTGCGTTGCCCTGCTCAAACAATGCATAGATATTTTGCGCCTTTATCCTTATACCATTGATGTACGCCCAACGGTATTTGCAGTACCGACGCGCGATGAAGGTTTGCCTGAGGATTTATTGCCACGCTTAGATATCTTAACCGACGCTTATCGTGAGCTTATCGCCGAAGACGCCAATAATAAAGTGCTTGGCGAACCTGAAAACTACTATCAGCTCTACAGCCATGAGCAACTGATTGCCTTATCTGAGCGCGAGCAAGTCGCGGTGCCGCGCACGGTTGATGAATGGATGATACCAGTTGCTAAGTATTTGGATTTAAATAAGGTTAAATTTCCGCTGATTGTCGTACAAGAATACGGCTGGAATATCTTCCGTTTGGCAGCGTCTGCACAAGTGGCTTTAGAAGTCTATGAGCACGCGCATGTCTTTACCGATACGCAGGTGAAACAAGTGATGCCAATCGACTGCGAAAACTGCTCAAATGCTGACCATCATGTGACCAAATGGCGTATTGATTATCAGCAAGCAGCGAGCTCTGATACTGATACTGAAGCCAAAACCGATTCTATCGAAGTTGATTATTTAATCAACGCTTGTGGTTTTCGTACCGGCATTATCGATGATATGGTCGGTGTCAAAGTCACGCGTATGGTCGAGTTTAAATCGTCTTATATCACTCATTGGGGCGATACTGGCGGTCAAATACCAGAAATTATCGTTTACGGTGAGCGCGGCACACCGGAAGGCATGGCGCAGCTAACGCCCTACCCTGATGGTTATTTTCAGATACATGGCATGAGTAAATTTATTACCCTATTTGATGATGGTTTGGTTGCTTCTAACAAAAATAGCGCCCAACCGAAATTACCGTCGCAATATTTGCACTATATCGAAGACGGCTGGGATAAAGCGCCACTACAAGCGCGCAGCCAGCAAGCGATTGATTACGTGGCTGAATTCGTCCCGACCTTTCATAGCGCGCGAACAGTTGGCAATGCGCTCTATGGCGGGCAGCAAATACCTGGGCAAGACGATACGCTGCGCGTTGCCGATGTGAGCTTATACTCTAATATTCGCTATGCGCGGGCAGAAAACGTCAAAGCCTCATCGACGCTGATTGCTGCTGATCAAATCGTTGATGAATTGACGACGCTTGGTTTGGTTGCTGATGAAGCGCCAGAAAACCATCAGCGTTATGCGCATGAATGGGCGTATTTAGCGCAAAATGATAGCGTGGCGATTGATAAAATTGCGCGTTATTTAGCGCAAGAACGCGGCTTTCCAATGGCAATGGCGGGCGTAAATCATGGTATTTGTGAAACGAGTTAAAATGATTTAAATGTTAATAAAGTCAAAGCAAAAAAGAGAGCAAGGCTTAATGTTAGCCTTGCTCTCTTTTTTATTTAAAGTTATTGATAAAGATAACCGCTGCTAGTTTCCCGCCATTTTCTCAGTATCAACGGCGTCATCTATTTTTACGACGGTCTTTAGCATGTCAATCGCTTCGCCAATGGTATTACAAACGACCAAACGCTCAAGGTCTTGTTGCTTCATAAAGCCTTGCTCAGCGGTGTATTGTAAATGTTCAATCATACAGTCATAAAAACCATTGATATTAAGAATAATCATCGGTTTTTCATGCTGATATAGCTGACGCCAGGTGGCAATTTCCATAATTTCCTCTAGCGTCCCAAGCCCGCCCGGCAACGTAATAAAGGCATCGGCGTACTCTGCCATCACTGTTTTACGGGTATGCATGGTATCGGTCAAATGCAGGCGCGTCAGCTGCTCATGAGCAATTTCATGCTTGAGCATAAAGGTTGGAATCACGCCGACCGCTTGTGCGCCACCTCGGATGACCTCATCAGCGACTGCGCCCATCAGCCCGATGCTCGCTCCGCCATAGACCAAACCCATGCCATTATCAGCAAGCGCACTGCCAAGCTCACGCGCCGCCTGCTCATAAACGTCATTATTGCCCAAACGTGAGCCACAATAAACCGCTACCAGTGGCATGGTGAGCGCTGATTTATCCACGGCTTTTTCAATATTGGTAATGTCTTGACTGGTAATGACTTCATAAGTGTCATTGTTAATTTTCATTTGCATAGAGTTTCCTTAATTTTATATACATTGTTCTTATTAAATACTTAACTATTAAAACATGATTAGTTATAGATGTTGTTTTTTTGATGTAGGTTAATTGCTCAAAATATACAACGTCGAGCTTGCTCATAGAACTTAGAAGTCATTTTTGCCTGCCTTCCTCACTAAGATTTATTTTACCATAAGCAGTGTTACTGCAAAGTCATCATGCGGTGATCACCTAGCTAAGCTATAAAGTAAGCAACCAATCACGGCTTAATGACTGCACGCTTAATATTGATTATTAAACGCTGGTTTTTAAACGCTGTGCGCCTAGCAAGCGTTTTTATTTACCCAAAGTCTTTACTTATAAGAAAACTCTTACTCATAAAAATGACAAAAATACATGAAGGTTAAACCATGGAAAATCCGCACAATCAAACAGATATTTATGCCCTAAGCATCATGACTGAGCGCAATCGAGCATTGGCAGCGACCGTTTATCGCCCTAGAGACGAAGTAAAAGCCGCAGTCATGATCGCGCCGGCTACTGGTATCAAACGCCAGTTTTATCATAATTTTGCCACTTATTTAGCAGCAAGCGGCTTTGGGGTCATAACCTTTGATAATGAAGGTATCGGTGAATCGCTATCGTCTGATTTGACGAAATGTGATGCTTCTTTAATCAGTTGGGGTCGTCATGACATGCCAGCCGTCCTTGATGCCTTACAAGACGAATTTGCCGATGCCACTTATCATTTGATTGGACATAGCGCCGGCGGTCAGCTGATAGGTTTGATGCCAAATTATAAGGCGCTTACTTCAGTATTTAATGTTGCTTGTTCATCAGGGCAAATCAAAAATATGGACATGCCTTACAAGCTCAAAGCGATGGGTTTTATGGACGTCTTTATTCCGCTCACCAACTTAACGCTAGGCTATACGCCAGCGGATAAAATCGGCATGGGCGAGCCACTACCACGTGGCGTCGCTCGTCAATGGCGCGAGTGGTGCAATGGCGCAGGCTATATTAAAACCGCGTTTGGCAAAAGTATTCACACCCATTTTTACGATGAGATTGATATGCCTGCGTTGTGGCTCGGCTTTAGCGATGATGAGATTGCCAATAGCAACAATATGGACGATATGATTCGCGTATTTAGCAAAATGCCAGTCGAAAAACGCTATTTTGACCCCGAAGAATTTGGCTTAAATAGTATCGGTCATATGCGCTATTTTAGTAGCAAAACCAATGCTAAAGCCCCGCAGCTTTGGCAAATGGCAATCGATTGGCTAGCCAAGCAGTAATAAGCTTTGTTTAGTGCAGCTATTCAAGCGCATGCCATTCAAGCGCAACTGTATTTAGTCTTGCGTGATTTTTGCTGCTTGTTCTGCTTGTTCTGCTTGCACACGCTTGGTCAACGCAGAATACAGCGACGGCTGCATATTATGAATGTTGCCTAGCATCCATTTTACGTAGCTAATTGGCACGTCTTTAATCAACGTACCCTTATGTTTGCCAAAGGGCATTTTGCTCAGTGGATTGGCTTTATTGGCGATAGCGTGCGCTGCTGCAAAATCTGTCGGCGCAATCTCTAGGCGCTCGCAGCAGGCCTGATATAGCAGATAACACATGCGCGCATCGCCCAGCGCATCATGAGCAGCAATCGTCATTTTACCTGCCTCGCCTTTACCTAATAATTGCTCGATACATTTCGACTGCCCATAGGCGCTCCATTCTGGAAAGGCCACGCGCGCCAGCCGCACCGTACATATCAGCTTAGTAGTCGGACTACCAATCACCCGCCAATCAAAGCGCACATTATGGCCAATCAAATACTGCGGCAACTCAAACGCATCCAACTCAAAGCGCTCAAGACCGGCGACATCATCATCGGTAATACCATGAATTCTAATGACCACGGGTGATATCGGGCGCCCACTATTAAAGTATTTCATCCACTCAAATCCTGTCGCCACATTAATAGTCGCCACTTGAATCGGACGCGGATCACGACCTTGGTCGGTTTCGGTATCGATAATCAGCGCAGTGTCGGTCATAAAGATTTGGCCATCATTATTTGAAAATAGGTAGCAATATCAGTTTTCTATATATACCTAAAAAATAGGTGATTTTTAAAAACTACGTTATATTTATGGGGATAAAAGCTAAAGATAACAATGGTATACAAAAAATAGCGGTGATAGCTCTTATACTATCTATGAGCGTTAATTTAAAAAAGAGATATCAATGCTAGCAGATGGCAATAATCCGCAGCCAAGCCCAAGTAAAAAACCAAACCTTTTACGCCGTGTACTAAGTGTATTCATCAAGGCGGCGGTGTTACTGATGCTGTTATTTGTCTTTGACAAGCTCTTACCGAGTATCAGCAAGCAAACTCAGTCGTTTGTACTGGCAAAATGGCAACAGCTCAGTTTATTACAACAAGCATTACCGACAGAAAATAGCTTACCTAGCCCACTGCCCGAACAACACTTAACGGATACATGGGGCGCGGCGCGTAGCCAAGGTCGCTCTCACGAAGGCATCGATATATTTGCCAAACGAGGTACGCCGATACAAGCAACGACACAAGGTATCGTCAGCAAAGTTGGCGAAAACAGCTTAGGCGGGCGCGTGGTGGTCATCATTGGCCCGGGCGGCGCCGGACATTATTATGCCCATTTAGAGGATTATGCCGATATCAGCCCGAACGACTGGGTCAATGCCGGCGATATCATCGGTTACGTCGGCGACAGTGGGAATGCCAAAGGCACGCCGCCGCACGTCCATTATGGGATTTATATCAATGGCAGCGCGGTCAACCCTTATCCACTTTTACAAAAGCCTGAACGCTAGCTTTTAAATTTTTAGCCTTTAAAGCTTTAACGTCTAAAACGTTAAAGCTCTAAACTTCTAATAAAAAATTTAACGGCCCATCATTGACACTCGACACTTGCATATCAGCGCCAAATTCACCAGTTGCTACATGGGGATGTTGGGTTTTGGCGTAATTTACCAGTTGCTCAAATAACGCTTGCGCAGCATCAGGTGCCATCGCGCCGCCAAAGTCAGGACGGCGACCTTTATCGGTTTTTGCCATTAAGGTAAATTGTGACACCAATAATAAACCACCGCCTACCTGCTGGACATTTTTATCCAATTTACCAAACTTAGCAGGATCATCGTCATTCTCAAAAATGCGATAAGTGAGGATTTTATCAATCATACGCTGCGCACTTTGCAAGTTATCCTCATGACCCAAGCCAATATAAGCCAAGATTCCATGCTCAATCGCACCAACGCAGTGCGCATCGACAGTGACGCTGGCGCGCTGCACCCTTTGTATCAGTGCTCTCATTTACAGCCTTCCTTATTTATAAATCGCTTACAGTTTATGGTCATACAATCATACCCTGACCATGATAAAATACCGCCATTAACTTGCCTATTAATAATTACATCGAACCCTGTTTTGGTAACCTCATTATGAATTTATTTGCCACCCTTCAACAATTTGTACCGCAGCAGCAGCTGAGTAAAGTCGCTGGACGTCTGGCCGCCAGCCGCCACCCTTATGTCAAACGTGCGTTTATCCGCAGCTTTGCCAAAGCTTACAATGTCAGCTTAGATGAATACGAGCGCCAAAGTTTCAATGCTTATGAAAGCTTTAATGACTTTTTTACCCGTGAGCTAAAAGACGACGCGCGGCTCATCGATAGCCGCGCAAATGGAATTGTCAGTCCTGCCGATGGCATTATCTCGCAGTTAGGGCAAATCCGCGACCATAAATTACTGCAAGCCAAAGGTCGTCATTATGACATCGGTCAACTACTCGCTGATAGCGAAGATGGCAGTTATTTTGCTGATGGTAGCTTTGCCACTGTATATCTCGCGCCGAGTAACTATCACCGCGTGCACATGCCATTTGCTGGTACCTTGACCAAGACCCGTTATATACCGGGTACCCTATTTTCTGTCAATAATGTCACGGCGGCAAACGTGCCGGATTTATTTGCCCGTAATGAGCGTTTGGTCTGTTTATTTGATACAGAGTACGGCAAAGCGGCGGTGGTGATGGTTGGCGCTATGATTGTCGCTGGTATCGAAACCGTCGCGACGGGTAAAATCAGCCGCACTGAGGATATCCAAGAAATGGTTCACAATATGAGCTTTGCCAAAGGCGATGAGCTTGGACGCTTTTATTTAGGTTCAACGGCGATTGTCGTTCTACCAAAAGGCGCAAAAGCCGATTGGCAAGACAGCTTACAAGCCAACAGTATGGTAAAAATGGGACAGCTATTGGGTGTTGCGAATAAATAGCAGTTGTATGAAGGCTATAAAAACCTCTACGTATAAGCCTAGTTAAGCCACTCAGCTTAGCTAGGTTTTTTATTAGACGTATTCAATCTAGTACCGAAAGTGCTTGTGAATAGGATACGCAAATAAGATGTTTTCTTCTTGCGTTCCGCGTCCGATATTATGAATAATCAACGGCGAGCCATCAGCGGCGACTTTATTAGAAACGATGCCCATATGCGGTAAATTGCCGTTCAGCAGCCGCCACGTCACTATATCACCGGCTTGAAAGCTAGATTTATCAGTGGTAGATAATGTTTGACCATGACGGCTAAAAAACACCTCAAGATTCGGCACACGGCGGTGATCGATATTTTTATCGGTTGATTTTAGTCCCCACGTCTTTGGATAGGCCGACCAATTGGACTTCATATCTTGATTGACCAACTGCTGTAAATCGATATTTTGCAGACGGTATGCCCGTACGACAACATCGGTACAAACGCCGGTTTCTATCGGTACATCGCCACGCGGAAAATCCAGCTGACGATAGGTAGGGTCATAGCTAGTGGTCACACCTATCTGTTTTTTGGCATCATAGGCCAATTTATCGCCCTTACCAACAGACTCAGTCGCCTGCGCCAATTGCGCCAAACTTAGTACGCCAAGAAAAACCAGTGATTTCGCGAATGTTTTATAAGTACCAGCTATTTTCATGTGACCGTCTCTTTGCGTGATTGTCCCTAATATAAAGGCTTTAGTGCAGGAAGATAATGAGTAATTTGTAAACAGCTGACAGGCAAAAAAAACTTTTAACCACTTATCTATCAATCAGCCAGCCTTGCTCGGTCGCATACTCAACCTGTTCCAATAGCCATTGATGAATACTCGGAAAGCTGTCTTTAATAAACCTTATGACGCCAGTCACTTGCGAGCGTGTCACCTCATGATCACTCCATGTTTTCCCGCCCGTATTTAAATTTAACAAAAATGGCAAAATTCGATCAATCACTCTCAGCAGCTCAGCCTCTTTGCTCCTGCCCGTTTCTTGCGCTTCCCAAATCTCACTTAAGTTTTTGATACCATTGCCGCGCTCAGCTCGTAATCGAGCGATGCCCTCGCGCTCTCCAGCGTGAGCGTCAGCTCTACTATTGGCAAATAAAAATGTATCACCGGCATCAACTTCACCCAAGTCATGTATTAATGCCATCTTCAGCAATTTTTCATGATTAACATCAATCTCAAACTGTTCAGCAATTGACCAACAAGCCATCGCCAAATGCCAAGAGTGCTCGGCAGAATTCTCCAACCGATTTGTTTTCGTCACATAACTGCGCCGATTGACGCGTTTTAGCGCATCCAACTCTAATAAAAAATGCGTTACATCGTCAATATCAATATTTGCAGCAGTCGCAGGGTCGGTCAACGGTGTATGGTTGACACCATTAGAATAGGGTAACGTCATGATTCTCTCTAAATAACTGATAAATTTGAGCGCTGTCTTTTCACGCAAAGGCAGATATTATAGTAAATATTTAAGCACTGCGGCATTGATAGCCGTTATAAAAACCGTAAACAACTTGCTTCAATATAATTTTTCGATAAAAAAATAGCGCCGATAGTATTGAGCGCTATTTTATTTTTGAGAGTTATTAAGAAACTATTTTTAATAATTAAATTTGCTTAAGCATGATGCTTAATTAGGCTACTTAATCAAATTACTAATGGTTTTAAACGCTGGGTCTTTACTGCTGCGGCATAATTCAAACAGAATGGATTCTACCGTGCTAATGACCCCACCAGCGCGGCGAATACGGCGAATCGCTTGCTTTTTATCATAAGGAAAGCGTGAGCCGACCGCATCACCAATAATCACGGGCTGCATACCATTATCGAGTAAATCAAGCGCTGTTTGCATCACGCAAACATGTGCCTCTACCCCAAACAATAAAACGATACTACGATTTTGCTGGGCTAAATAATGCCACGAATCATCGTTATCGCAGGCGCTAAACGTCACTTTCTCAAAGCTTTTGGCATTGTCACCTTCTAATACATCGCGTATTTCAGGCAAGGTATCGCCAAGTCCCTTTTTATACTGCTCATTGAGCATGATAGGAATATCGAGCGCTTGCAAACCCTTAATCAGAGTGACGGTTTTTTTGACGATATTTTCGTGGTCATAGATATGTGGCGTCAAGCGTTCTTGAATATCGATAATCATCGCTTGGGTATTTTCGCGGGCGATACGATAAGTGCGATCGGTAATCATGGTAGACATAGTACACTCCTTGTACGACTGACCTTATTATTAAAGGCTATGTTAGATTTATCATGGGTGTTTTCGTTATTGTTCTTATTCTTATTTAGTCATAGTTTGCTAAGCGGGTCAATGAAGATAAATCTTATTAACAATTATGAACAGGATATTATAAAACCAGTTTTTAATTGATCAACACAAAAACCCCTAGTCTTCATGACTAGGGGTTTTTTTAAAGATATAAAACTAAAAAGATTTATTAAAACGCTTAAACACGCTCAATTACAGTCGCGATACCTTGACCTAGACCGATACACATAGTGGCAAGACCGATTTCAGTATCCATTTGCTCCATAGCGTTTAGCAAAGTAACTGTGATACGAGCACCAGAACAACCGAGTGGATGACCTAGGGCAATTGCACCACCATTGACGTTGATGATGTCTTGCTTGTCGGTCAAGTTCAAGGCTTTAAGTACCGATAGTGCTTGAGCTGCAAACGCTTCGTTAAGCTCGATGGTTTGCATATCATCGATGCTCATGCCAGCGCGTTTTAGGGCTTTTTGGGTCGCAGGAACTGGACCATAACCCATTATAGCCGCATCACAACCAGCAACTGCCATGCTGCGAATACGCGCACGTGGTTTTAGACCCAAATCTTTGGCTTTTTGCGCGCTCATGACCAGCATCGCTGACGCACCGTCAGATAGAGCTGATGAAGTTGCCGCAGTGACCGTACCGCCTTTTGGATCAAAGGCTGGACGTAGCTTTTGCATTTGCTCCATCGTCGCATCTGGGCGAATCACTTCGTCAACAGTACATAGTTGCAAACGACCGGCGGCATCATGACCTTCGATACCGATGATTTCATTGTCAAAACGACCTTCTGTGGTGGCAGCCCATGCACGGCGATGCGACTCAAGACCAAAGGCGTCTTGCTCTTCACGAGTGACGTTATTCATACGGCCCAGCATTTCAGCGGTCAAGCCCATCATGTTTGACGCTTTTGCATAGTGCTTTGAAGCTTCAGGGTTTAAGTCAACGCCATGCATCATACCAACGTGACCCATATGCTCAACACCACCGATGATGAAAACCTCACCTTGGTTGGTCATAATTTGCGCCGCAGCTGTATGAAGCGCCTGCATAGATGAGCCGCATAGACGGTTCACGGTTTGGCCGCCAGCAGTCTTAGGGATATCAGCAAGCAAACCGATATTACGACCGATGTTTAAACCTTGCTCTAAAGTCTGGTTTACACAGCCCCAGATAATGTCTTCAACGTCACGTGGGTCAAAGTCATTACGCTCAACCAAGGCACGAACCAATTCAGCAGAAATGCTATCAGCGCGAACGTGGCGGAACATACCGTTTTTAGATTTACCCATTGCTGAGCGTACGCCATCTACGATGACCACGTCTTTTGGACTTAAAGTTGTCATACTATCTTCCTTTTCAATTTTTATTGTCAGTGGCAGTACCACAATGCTCGTCATATTTTATGTAAAAAATCATTCATAATAAATAAATCATCAACAACCTTATCGAGCATGGGTACGGCACTTCATCCTAGTAATGACCGACCATTACGCAGTGGCGTAAAAAGTCTCGCCTGCGGCTGCCATATCGCGAATCTTTTGCGGCGCTTCATAGGCTTTGCCAAGGTGCGCGTATTTTTCGCATAGCGCCAAGTAGTTATCTAGACCCATTTGGTCGATATAACGGCAAGGGCCACCGCGGAACGGCGGGAAACCAACGCCCATAATCATCGCCATATCGGCTTCAGATGGCGTGCTGACGATGTTGTCTTCTAGGCAACGTACGGTTTCATTACAGAACGCCAGCATAGTGCGGTCGATGATGGTTTGATCATCGAAGGTTTGCTTATCGCTATCCGTTGTAGTTTTTAGTAGCTCATAAGTCGCTTCATCCGCCACTTTCTTTGGCTTACCGCGTTTGTCAGTCTCATACTTATAGAAACCAACGCCGTTTTTCTGACCTAAACGATTGTTCTCATATAAATGCTCAATCGCGCCTTTATAATCAGGCTTCATGCGGTCAGGGAAACCTTCTGCCATCACTTCTGCGCCGTGTACGCCCGTATCTAAACCAACCACGTCGATTAGATAAGCAGGACCCATTGGCCAGCCGAATTTTTCCATGACTTTATCGACATGAGCAAAATCCGCACCTTGCTTAAGCAGCAAGTCAAAAGCACCAAAGTATGGAAACAACACACGGTTGACCAAGAAACCTGGGCAGTCATTGACGACAACCGGCACTTTGCCCATTTTAGACGCTAGCGCAACTGTAGTTGCAATCGCTTCTTCTGATGATTTTTCACCGCGGATAACTTCGACGAGTGGCATACGATGTACTGGGTTAAAGAAATGCATACCGACGAAGTTTTCTGGACGCTCAAGTGCTTCTGCTAAATAAGTAATAGAAATCGTCGAGGTGTTTGACGCTAGGATACAATCGTCTTTAACCAAACCTTCAACTTCTTTAAGTACCGCACGCTTAACGTTTGGATTTTCTACGACTGCTTCGATAACGATATCAGTCTCTGCAAAATCACCATAGTTCAAAGTTGGACGGATACGGCTTAAGGTTTCACCCATTTTCGCTGGGGTCATCTTTTTGCGTTCGACCATTTTACCAAGTAGCTTGCTAGCTTCGCCCATACCAAGGTCTAATTGCTCAGACTTGATATCTTTCATGATGATTGGCAAGCCTTTGCTCGCTGCCTGATACGCGATACCGCCGCCCATGATACCGGCGCCTAGTACGGCTGCTTCAGTAATTTCGTGTGCTTTTTTGCTGTGCTGCTTGGCAAGTTTTTTGACCAATTGATCGTTTAAGAACAGACCGACCAAGCTTTCTGCTTGTGGGGTTTTCGCCGCTTTGGCAAAACCAGCCGCTTCGACTTCGATCGCTTTATCACGTGGCAAATTGACGTGTTTTTCAATGGTTTCGATAGCGATTGCTGGCGCTGGGTACTGCTTAGGATTGGCTTTGGCAAAGATCATACCTTTGGCACTGTTAAACGCCATCGCTTGCTCAAGCTGGTTTAGCTTTACAGGATTCAGCTTCTCTTCACGCTTCGCTTGCCAATCAAGCTCACCTGAGATACATTTTTTGACTAGGTCAATGGCGGCATCTTGCAAGTCATCGGCAGGAACAGTCGCATCGACTAGGCCTAATTTTAGCGCATCAAGTGGTTTTTTCGGCGTACCAGTGGCGATCAATTCAAGTGCATTGTCGATACCAATCACACGCGTACTACGCACCGTACCACCAAAACCTGGGAAGATACCCAATTGGGTTTCTGGTAGACCGATAATGGCTTTGTCGCTCATGACACGGTATTCACAAACCAAGGTCATCTCACAACCACCGCCAAGCGCTGCGCCATTGATGGCCGCTACTTTTGGAAATGGCAGGTCTTCAAAACGGTTGAAAGCGTCATTGATATTAACGACCCAATCTTTGATTTCGTTTTCTGGATTCTTAAATGAACCGACGAATTCTGTTATGTCCGCCCCAGCGATAAACACGCCTTTGCTTGAGGTGACGATTAAGCCTTTCACGTCATCCGCTTTTTCTAGCGCTGTCACAACTTCAGCAAATTGCTTATTGGTTTCAGCATCAAACTTGTTCACGCTCTCATTTTCGGCGTTGTATTGCATGTTGGCGATGCCATCCTCTAGCATTGTCACCGTAATGCGATTTCCTTGGTATACCATTTGAAACTCCTTGCTATATAACGAAAGCTACGTTTTAAAATTAAAAGCTTTAAAATTAAAGGTCATAGTCAGTTATTGTTAGTAAAACGAGTAATAACACTGCCAACATACTGCTTTAAAAGTCAGTATATGAGCAGTGCAGATGTCTTTATTATCCAGCGCTCATGTTTGTATTCATTTTTTGCAACGCTATCAGGTAATAGCAAATATGAATACGGCGCTTCATTTATATACGTTTGTTACCGGTACTGATGTTATAAACACTGACTGAACATTGAGATGATCAGTCACTTAAATCAGGCTAAAAACCTATGCGCTAAGTGCCAGACCATTTTCACGCCAATTAGTGTAGGGGATTATGCCCCCGACTGTCACAAGCTAATACCATACTCGCAAGTCACTCTTAAGTCGACACCAACCCTTTACCTTGCGGCCAAGGTGCTTTAGGTGTCCGCCTGTATACTGAGATTTAAGATAAGAATTAGCCTTTATTATCAAAACACATCTAACCGTCAAGTTAAATCAATAATAGGTAACAAGGGTTT
Organism: Psychrobacter communis; assembly: GCF_014836505.1. NCBI lineage: Bacteria > Pseudomonadati > Pseudomonadota > Gammaproteobacteria > Moraxellales > Moraxellaceae > Psychrobacter > Psychrobacter communis. Next base: position 23,352 of record NZ_JACSQR010000024.1, on the reverse strand, counting down.
GTTGCATTATTACACCTATTCAACGGGCTTTTTTACGCCAATTTTTAACATTAAACCGCCAAAAATACGTCATTGATAATACTCGTAGCATAAGGAATATAATCTATCATGCTACACTAGCGCTATTTTTATTATTCACCTGATTAATGGTTGGATTATGACTGTTTCCCCTGCTTCTACTTCTATGCCAAGCCCTATGTCTTCAACAACGGCTTCAAACACTGTTTCAATAACGGTACCTTTTGCGAGCTTTAATAATAATACTGAGCAATTTCATAGCGCCGTGCGCGCGCAACTGGCGCAAGATATCGAGATGCTATTTGCTTACGCTGAGCTGCCAAGTCCGCTGCTTGATGCCTGCCGTTATGTGATGACCGGTCAGGGTAAATTGGTACGGCCGTTATTGGTCGCCAGCGCCTTTGATAGTGTCAATCGAAGCAATGCGAATGACGACGTTAATAAGGCTGATGAATATGTTGATAAAAGCACGGATAAAGAAGCTAAGCAAATTCAGCAAAATAGCGATTTAGAATCACTACTAGAAAACGACTCCGATTATGATATGGCGCGCCGTGCAGCATTGGCGGTAGAGCTGTTGCATACCTATTCATTGGTGCATGATGACTTGCCATGTATGGACGACGATGAGCTGCGCCGTGGTCAGCCAACTGCCCATATCGTCTTTGCAGAATCGACCGCCCTGCTCGCCGGTGACGTGCTACAAACACTTGCTTTTGAAGTACTAACCGCTGAGCTGCCAACCTTTGCGCCCTATGACTCTGCTATCGCAAGCCAGCTTATCGCGATATTCGCGCCGCGTGCCAGACGCATGGTTTCTGGGCAAATGCTCGACCTGAATGCTGAAGCCAGCGCCAACATTTCACAAGATGATTTAGAAGCCATCCACCGTGATAAAACTGGTGCGTTGATTGAAGCGGCGATGTTAATGGGCGGTATCTGTGCAGGAGCGACGGCGCCGCAGCGTATTGCCCTACAAGATTGCGCGCAGCATATTGGCCTTGCTTTTCAAGTCCAAGACGATATCTTAGATGTGACTACCAGCACCGATACCCTCGGCAAACCTGCGGGCAGCGATGAAAAGTTAGACAAATCTACCTATGTGAAACTGATGGGCGTTGAGCAAGCGACCCACTATGCGCAATCGCTATTTAATGACGGCCGCGCAGCGCTTAATCGTGAATTAAATAGTCGTGAGTTAAGCGCTAATAAGGACACCAACGCCTTATTGGCACTCATTGAATGGCTATGGTCACGTAAAAAATAAGCTCAGCAATAAACATTAAAAACGATAAAGGGTGGTCAACATGGAAAGTACCCTTACTCAGCGTATCTACCTCGGCACGGGCGGCTATAGCGATACCGATCTGCTTGGTACGCTGTACCCAACTGGCACCAAAAAGACCGACTTCTTACGCGAATACGCCAAGCAATACGGCGCGGTCGAGATTAATAGCACTTTTTACGTACCCATCGGACAAAAAGCCTTTGCTGGTATGGTTGATAAAGCCTATATGCAAGCAGACAGTGAATTGAAATTTGCCGTCAAGCTGCATCAAGACTTTACTCATGCACGCAAGGGCACAAGCGAGCATGCGCAAGCTTTTATTACTGCCCTTACACCACTTATCGAAGCCAATGCTCTCGCGCCATTACTACTGCAATTCCCACACGGTTTTGATCGTACTCGCGAGCATCGGTTGTATCTCGCCAATCTGGTCAGTTGGTTTCAAGACTATCCACTAGCCGTTGAGTTTCGCCATAATGGTTGGCATACCCCGCAAGTGGTTGATAGTTTTGTCAAACAAGGCTTGATTTGGTGTAGCGTCGATTACCCCAAAGTCAGCGGTCTTCCACCATCACGATTGATATTTACCGAGCGCACGGGCTATCTGCGTATGCATGGTAACAATCTAAACTGGTGGGATGCGATGAGTGCGGCTGACCGCCATGATTATCGCTACTCTGAGGCTGAGATGAACGACTGGGCGCAAGCGATTGCCAATCAGCGTCAGCACTTTGACACGCTCTATATCTTTTTTCAAAACACCGTCAACGCGCATGCTTATTATAATATTGCGATGTTACGTGAGGCGTTGGGTAGGTTTGGATTTGAGGTGATCTGAACAAGTTGAATGTTAAAACGTGGCGTGTCCCCTACATACCAACGATTGTTTTAACCTTTGTTTTATATGAATAGCAGAAGGCCCTTAAGATATAGGGTATTTAGTTTGAGAATTTGCTTTTATAAATGGTGCGCAGGGCACACCCTACAGAAACTAATTTTTGATAACAGTAAACCAAAAAAAGGACGCCTCTCAGCGTCCCCTTTTCTACTTATAAAGTAAATCAAATACTTAATGACTACAGATTATTTCTCAACACCCGCATCTTGACCTTTATATTTTGCATTTGCGTAGTCCCAGTTCACTAGCTTGTCTAGGAACGTGTCCACATAGTCAGGACGACGGTTACGATAATCGATGTAGTACGCATGTTCCCACACGTCACAAGTCAATACCGCTACTTGGTCATGTGCAAGTGGCGTATCAGCGTTAGCTGTTTTGGCGATAGACAATTTGCCACCGACTTTATCAGCCACTAGCCATGCCCAACCTGAACCGAACTGAGTCAATGCTGCGTTTTTGAACTCTTCACGGAACTTGTCATAGCTGCCGAAGTCTTCTTCGATTTTAGCTTTTAGATCGCCAGTAGGTTCGCCACCGCCGTTAGTTGGCGTCATGCAGTTCCAATAGAAGGTGTGGTTCCAAACTTGCGCTGCTTGGTTAAACATACCTTGCTTGCTATCATCTTTTGCAGTCGCTACGATGATTTCTGGCAATGTTTTGTCTTCTAGACCAGAACCCGGGAGCAATTCATTTAGCTTGTTTACATAAGCGGCATGATGCTTGTCATGATGGTATTCTAGCGTCTCAGCACTGATATGCGGCTCAAGCGCGTCTTTTGCATAAGGTAGATCTGGTAAAGTAATATTTGACATAGTTATTTTATCCTTGCTGGTTTAGCCATTAGTATTAGGTATAGCTTAAATCAACGCTATAAATTATCGGACTAAATTGGCTTAGTTTATTGTTAGTGAAAGTCATTACTCAATATGCTAAACATATTGCGGTAAACCTAAAAGGCTTGCATGCTAAAATTATCTTAAGCGCGCATCACTTATTAGTTAATGTACTTATAAATATGTAATGGGCAAAAACCATGATAAATATTTATAAGAATTATTAATTAAAAGTTCACAAGCTATAAGATATAATTCACTGTAGCTTGTTGCCTATTATAGCAATAGTGACGACAAATATCAGTTACCAAATGTTATGAATCAACGATTCGTTATGCTAATTGGTAATTTAGCTCATGCTAGCCTAGAATATAGCAGTATTAGCGAATCAATGACGGACAAAAAATATGACGCAAGCCAGCAGCGCAAACCTTACTCCACAAGAGCATTTAACGCAAACGACCCTCGCCAATCAATGGGTGCTTGCCAGTAATAATAAAGGCAAACTTGCTGAGTTTAAACGCTTATTTGCAGCGGCAGATTTGGCTGTGACGATTGTCCCGCAAGGTCAGCTTGATATCAATGATGCCATCGAAGACGGTTTAAGCTTCGTTGAGAACGCTATAATCAAAGCGCGGCATGCCAGCCGAGCAAGTGACCTACCGGCGATTGCAGATGATTCAGGGCTTTGTGTGCCCGTATTGGGCAATGCGCCCGGTATCTACTCTGCCCGTTATGCCGGCGAGCATGGCAATGACGCCAAAAACAACGCCAAGCTTATCGCTGACTTGCAGCCTATCCGTGCAGCACAGCCAGATACCCCTATCAAAGGCATGTTTGTGTGTGTATTGGCGATGGTGCGTCACGCCGATGACCCGCTACCGATTATCGCCCAAGGTTTATGGCACGGCGAGATTTTAGACGCGCCGCATGGTGATGGTGGTTTTGGTTACGATCCGCTATTTTGGTTGCCAGAATTACAAGCGACGGCGGCAAGTCTTAGCGCTGAGGACAAAAACAGCATCAGTCATCGTGGTCAAGCCATTGAGCAGTTATTGGCGCAATTGCCGCTATAAGCGTATTTTTTAATAAGTAGACTATTACAATGATAGCTAAACCTATAAATTCTCGACGAGGCGATTAAACAGATAATTTTTACTTTGATAAACAGATAGATTATACTGTTCTACTTTTAAAATTTTGTTGAAAGCCGTTATTTGTCTGTATAATTGAGCAAAAAGCGTTATTATGCGGGCGATTAGCAGTTAATATTGATATCTGAGAGCGTTTATTTAGAATAAAGCGTTTCATATTTTTGTGCCGTCAGCGATTGCTACGCTCACAGATTGCGAAATCGCGCGCTAGCAATATCCCCTATTTATTCCAACGGCAACCAGTAGCACACGCGTATTTTGCAGCCTGGTTGTCTATTTCTATTTAATCCTAAAGGTGTAACGAATATGGCTACAGATTTACAAGTCACAACCAACAAGCTGTCTAACAAAGAAACTCAGCTAACGGTTAAAGTACCCGTTGAAAAAATTCAAAATAAAGTTGAAGGCCGCATCAGCCAAGTGGCGAAAACCGCCAAGATTGACGGTTTCCGTAAAGGTAAAGTACCGATGTCGCATATCCGTTCACAGTACGGTGCCGGCATTCAGCAAGAAGTCATCAACGATGTGATCCGTGATACCGTATTTGAAGCGATCAAATCTGAAGATATCCGTGCTGTTGGCATGCCAAACATCGACGACGTCAAACTTGAAGACGACTTCTTGGTTTATCAAGCGACTGTTGAAATCTTCCCAGAAATCGATGTCCAAGGTATCGATGAAATCGAAGTTGAGCGTCACACAGCGACCGTCAGCGACGAAGACGTTGACACCATGATCGAAAACTTACAAAAGCAGCGTCAAGAGTTCGTTGAGAAAAAAGGTAAAGCGGCCAAAGACAACCAAGTGACCTTTGACTTTGAAGGTTCAATCGACGGCGAAAAATTCGAAGGCGGCTCTGCTGAAGACTTCAAGTTGGTTATCGGTAGCAATCAGATGATTCCAGGCTTTGAAGATGGCATCAAAGGTATGAAAGCTGGCGAAGAAAAAGTCATCGATGTGACTTTCCCAGAAGATTACCAAGCTGAGAACTTAGCTGGCAAAGAAGCACAATTTAAAATCAACGTAAAATTGGTTGAAAAATCAAAACTCCCTGAAATCGACGACGAGTTCCTAGAGCTATTCGGCGTTAAAGAAGGCGGCGTTGAGAAATTAAAAGAAGACGTGCGTAAAAACATGGAACGCGAAATCAAAAATGCCGCGCGTAGCCAAGTAAAACAAGCGACCTTTGATGCGCTACTAGAAAAGAACGAGTTTGACGTACCAAACGCCATGCTAGAGCAAGAAATCGATCGTCAACGCAACATGATGATGCAACGTTTTTCTCAGCAGTTCGGCGCCAACGCTGATAGCTTCGATAAAGACATGCTGCCAAATGAGCTGTTTGAAGAGCAAGCGCTACGTGCTGCCCGTCTTGGCATCATCGTTGCTCGCGTTATCGACACCAAAGGCTTAGAAGTCGACCAAGAGCGTGTTGAAAGCTTTATCAAAGAAGCCGCTGAAAACTACGAAGACCCAGCGGAAGTCATCGAATACTACACCAATGACAAGCAGCAACGCGCTAACATTGAGTCAGTAGTGCTAGAAGACCAAGTGGTTGATTATCTAATCGAGCAAGGCAAAGTAACGGACAAAGAAGTGAGCTATCAAGACCTACTAGCCGCTCAGCAGCAACAAGCGATGTAATGATGTAATCTAGCGCTTTGCCAGTCAATACGGACTGGTTTAATACCTAGCATTACCAAAAATGCCCTGACACCTTTGTTAGGGCATTTTTATTGCCCGTTTATAAACTACTGTCTTAATATAGTGAGTGAAAAGTAATACTGATACATCACACACTGCTGATATCAATTTTTCTTGCTTGCTGTGCCTGCGCAGACAGAGGCTACAAAAAATTTATATCAGCAATACCGTAGCGTGTTTAGAATATTTTGAATATAGCATTTTTTATAAACAGATTATTCATGCTGCCCTTGATAAGTGCACACAGACGCCTTATTAATAGGGAGTCGTTTATCATTTGTCACATTAAACCGTTACTATTGCTTTGATAAAAAAGTTACCATTGGCTCACTTATTTCTAGCGGCGACCATTATTTATTAGCCACTATTTTATTAGGCATAGCCAATCTGCTTTATTGAGCATATTTTGGTGTCGGATTAATTTAATAAAATAAAATGTATGCGCGAATAGGTTTTATTTTCTAGTAGGTTTTATTGCCAGGCGATAATGTTTACAATGATAATCATCAATAACAATGTAGCCAACAGCTAGCTTCTATTTTTTATCTTATGGACTTATAAACAGGACATCTCTATGACAGATTATGATCGCATTACTGCTAACCCACATTTTGATTTGTTGATGAGTGCGCATGACAACGTACAAAGCACGACTCAAGCCGCATTGGTTCCGATGGTGGTTGAGCAATCAGCGCGCGGTGAACGCTCGTTTGATATTTTCTCACGCCTATTACGTGAGCGTGTTATCTTTTTGACCGGTCAAGTTGAAGACCACATGGCCAATCTTATCGTGGCGCAGCTATTATTTTTAGAAGCCGAAAACCCTGATAAAGACATTCATTTATATATCAACTCGCCCGGCGGCTCAGTCAGTGCAGGTTTGGCTATTTTTGATACCATGAACTTTATCAAACCTGAAGTCTCAACCATTTGTATGGGCGGCGCGTATAGCATGGGCTCATTCTTACTGGCAGCGGGCGAAAAAGGCAAACGTTATGCCCTAGCCAACTCGCGCGTGATGATTCATCAGCCTTCAGGCGGCGCGCAAGGTCAAGCAACCGATATCGAAATTAATGCGCGTGAAATCCTAAAAACCCGTGCTCGCTTGAACGAGATTTTGGCTGAGCGTACCGGTCAACCGGTTGAAAAAATCGAAAAAGACGTTGAGCGTGACTATTGGTTAGATGCTAAAGAGGCCAAAGAATACGGCTTGGTTGACGAAGTATTAGAGCGTCGCCCTGATTCTTTATAAGCTTTAATTTCTTTATAAGCTTTGATAATAGACGTTTAAAGGACTTTAAAACATCAGTGGCCTAAATGCGCTAAGGTAAGTGAGAATATATCCATTGCCCTACGCTTTGGCGCTGATGTCCATAATCAAAACATTGATAAGCATTAAATTTTAGGAGTGCCTGTATATGGCAGAAGACAACACCCCGCATTGTTCGTTTTGCGGCAAAGAAAAAAGTGAAGTAAAGCAGCTGATTGCCGCTGACGACGCCAATATCTGTAATGAATGTATCGAGCTATGTACGGACCTGATTGCTGATAGCGCCGAAGATGGCGACGACGACAGCGACATTGATACCTCTTGGGTCAATAAAAAACTACCAACGCCAAAAGAGCTGCGTGCCAAGCTTGATGAATATGTCATCGGCCAAGATGCGGCGAAAAAAGCCTTAGCGGTCGCAGTTTATAACCATTATAAACGCCTAAAAGTCAGCCAAACGTTGGCTAGAGATAGCAAAAAAGCCAAAATCGGTGCTGATGACGCCATGGTTGAGTTGGCAAAAAGTAATATCTTGCTGATTGGCCCAACGGGTTCTGGTAAAACCTTACTGGCGCAAACACTCGCACGCTTACTTGATGTGCCGTTTGCAATGGCCGATGCGACGACCTTGACCGAAGCGGGTTATGTCGGTGAAGATGTTGAAAACATCGTACAAAAGCTCTTGCAAGCCTCTGACTATGATGTCAGCAAAGCTGAGCAAGGCATCATCTATATTGATGAGATTGATAAAATTAGTAAAAAAGGCGACAACCCTTCTATCACTCGCGACGTGTCGGGCGAAGGCGTACAGCAAGCGTTGCTGAAACTTATCGAAGGCACGGTTGCCGCTATCCCGCCACACGGTGGTCGTAAGCATCCACAGCAAGAGCTGATCCAAGTCGATACCAGCAATATCTTGATTATCGTTGGCGGTGCGTTTGCTGGCCTTGATAAAGTCATTCAGCAGCGTACGGAAAAAGGCGGTATTGGTTTTAACGCCGATGTCAGCTCAAAAGATGACAGCCGCCGCAGCTCTGATTTGCTGCAGCAAGTCGAGCCAGAAGATTTAATCAAATTTGGTCTCATTCCTGAATTGATTGGTCGTCTGCCTGTACTTGCAGCGCTACAAGAGCTCGATGAAGAAGCTTTGGTACAGATTTTGACAGAACCGAAAAACGCATTGGTAAAACAGTATAAATATCTGTTTGAAATGGAAGGTGCTAAGATTGAGTTTACCAAAGAAGCGCTTGATGCGATTGCCAAAAAAGCCATGGAGCGTAAAACTGGTGCCCGTGGTCTGCGCTCTATCGTCGAAAACGCTCTGCTTGAAACCATGTACGAGCTGCCATCGATGAAAAATGCCAAAACGGTATTGGTTGACGAACAAGTGATTAACGAAGGCAAAACCCCTAAAATTGCATAAGTGATGATTGGGTAAAAGCGCTTCATCAAGTTTGACGGGCTATATGCTTAACAGGCTATTGATTTAAAAAGCGTCTGATAGTTATTCAGGCGCTTTTTTATGTCTGTGTTTTATCATTATAATCTGTTTAAAAATGACAGCTGCGTTTATCAATCGATAGCAGCCACAGGGACAAATCATGCTAAGGTAAAGTGACTTTTATACGTTATCCTTATCGACCAACAAACTCTTCAAATCAATGATACAAAGGACTGTTTATCATGCTTAACCACGTTTCTAGCAATGTCTCAACTATAGCGAATTCACTGCGCCAATATCTACCTTTTCCCTCGCAGCAAGACCACGATATTACCCCTTATTATGCCAATCATGTCGCCGCTATCACTGGCGCAGGTTCTGGCATGGGGCGCGAGCTTGCCCTGCATTTAGCAAAAATGGGCTGCCATCTGGCGTTATCGGATATCAATCCTGAACAATTAGCGCAGACCAAGGAGCTACTGGTCGGCTATGATGTCAAAGTTACCACTACCGTACTCGACGTCTCGGACAATAAAGCTGTCGAAGCGTGGGCGGACAACGTGATGGCGGAACATAGCAAAGTGAATTTTATCTTTAATAATGCAGGCGTGGCGCTCTACTCAACGGTAGAAGGTAGCAGTATTGGCGAGCTTGAATGGGTGATGGATATCAATTTTTGGGGCGTGGTTTATGGCACCAAGGCGTTTTTACCCCTAATTAAAAATAGCGTCAAAGAAAGCGAAATTGATACTGGTAAAAAAGACAGCAAGCCACGCCAATTTAACGAACATGGTCATATCATCAATATCTCAAGCCTGTTTGGTTTGACCGCGCAGCCGTCACAATCTGCCTATAACGCCAGTAAATTTGCGGTGCGCGGCTTTACCGAAAGCTTGCGCCAAGAGCTAGACATTCAGCGCTGCGGCGTGTCGGCAACTTCTGTGCATCCCGGCGGTATCAAAACCAATATTGCCAATAGCGCACGCGGTAACGACAGTATCAGCGACCTCGGTATGCGTAGCGGTAGCAAAGCCATTCGTAGCTTTAATAAATTCTTAAAATTCGATGCCAGTAAAGCGGCTTGGATTATTTTACATGCCGCCGCCACCAACCAGCCACGCTGTTTGATTGGCAACGATGCCAAAATGATGGATGCCGTCCAGCGCGTATTCCCGTCTCGTTATGGTCAGGTACTCAATAATATCAACAAATTATCACGTAAATTAAAAGGCAAAAAACGCGCGAAAAGTGCCAACCGTAAAGCGGTATCTACTCATTAATATAGTGGCAAATACACGACGATAAGTTAAATTATTAAAGAAACATTCTTAGCAAAAAGCGCGTGAATACTTCGCTATTCACGCGCTTTTTTAGTAGAAAACAACATATAGTCAAAATATCCTAAAAACGCGACGGTATTGCTGATATATCGATATTACTTCCCACTCACTATAGATACTTTGGTTTGCGCTTCAGCTTTCTTTAACTTGGTTTGTCACGTTATGTTTTATTTTCAATTTAAAATAACTTTACGTATTTGTATTTGATACCATCATGTTACTGATTGATTACCCCGTAGTTTTTGATGAACAAAGTGGAGCGTATACGCAAAGTCATGCTGTCGTTTTTATCTAAACCACAGCATAAGTGCTGCCATCATTGCTGCTAAATTGACACATCGATAGATTTTTATATATTATATTTTAAGATAATGACATTCCAATGAGAAAGTTTTTACGCACTAAGTCTTCTATTTTAGTAGCGTCTATCTTTGCTCTTGGTGCAACCGTTCTCACAGGTTGTGATAATAGTAGTGAAACTAAGGCAGTTGATCGCGTTGAAGAGGCAGCAGCCCTAGCACGCGTAAAGGATCTTGAGGCACGTGCAGACGCCTTAAAAGGTAACATGCCTGCTGCCAATGATATAACTGTAGGCGGCGCTGATGCTGCAAGCGGTAAGCCGTCCATTAAGATGCCAGATGAATTGACCATTCCAGATGATGAGTATGGCGCTGCCGTACGGCGCGGTCTACAGCTTGCCAACCATACTTATAAAGAGCTGCCGAATAACGTTGGTAACCAGCTTAACTGTACCAGCTGTCACCTAGGCAATGGCTCAGAAGCGTATGCCGCGCCTTGGAACAATATGCCCAGCGTCTATCCGATTTATCGCTCACGTGCAGGTCGCGTCGATACCATACAAGAGCATATTAACGGTTGTTTTGAGCGTTCGATGAATGGTAAAGCACTTGATCTTGATTGAGATAATATGAATGCGATGGCGTCTTATATGAGCTGGTTGTCGCAAGATATGCCATTTGGGGTATCACCTGAAGGTCGCGGTTTTGTAAAAGTGAATAAAGAGTTAGAGCCAAATTCTGAAACCGGCAAAAAGCTGTTTGCAGAAAAATGCAGCGTTTGCCACGGTGCTGATGGCGAAGGTCAATACAATGCTGATGGTACTTACCTTTACCCAGCAGTCGCAGGCGACAAGTCTTTTAATGATGGCGCAGGCATGGCGCGTACATATACCGCCGCGGCCTTTATTAAAGGTAAAATGCCGTTCGGTCAGGGCAATACACTAAGCGACAGCGGTCGATATTGCCGCCTACTTTACCCATTTGCCGCGCCCTGTCAAAGCCAATAAAGACAAAGATTGGCCAAATGGCGATGCACCAAAAGATGTGCGTCGTTAATTGAAAAGCTTATAAGTCAGACCATAAAAAAGCCCAGCTATTCAATAACTGGGCTTTCTTATCATAGATAGTTAAGACAAATAGTTAGGATAATTGGCGTGCTTTAGCTTTATCTTTAATTTAAGGCAATTTCATATCGCCATCGACCAACCAGCCAAGGCGGCGCATCACGTAAGCGACCACACCAGCAATGAGCGCTGGTAATACAAACATCAATAAGATAATCGCCGTCCACAACTGAGCACTGCTCATGATTTCTTGTGATGCTTCAATGACGCCAAACACCCCAACCAGTCCTGCCGTGCCCATACCAGCGCCAGTTGCTGTGCAAGCTAGCCCAAAGCCAACGGTTGCGATAGGACCAACAATGGCGCTGGCAATCACAGCAGGCAATAGTACGAGCGGTTTTTTAAGGACATTAGGAATCTGTAGCATACTGGTGCCCAGCCCTTGGGATATGACACCACTGACGCCGTTGTCTTTAAAACTGGCCACCGCAAAGCCAATCATATGCGCCGCGCAGCCAACGACCGCTGCCCCTCCTGCTAAACCACCAAGTCCAATAGCGATACAGATAGCCGCGCTTGAGGTCGGTAGCGTCAATAAAATCCCGACCACCACTGCTATGACGATACCCATGAGTAGCGGCTGTAATTCAGTCGCTGCTTGAATACCCTGACCAATGGCGTTGACCGCAGCGACGACTGGAGGATTAAGTAGCGCACAGACGATGAGTGCCACCGTACATACCACTAAAGGGATAAGCAAAATATCGAGCTTGGTCTTGCCAGCGATCCAAGTACCAGCGCGATAAGCAAATACTGAAGCCAAATAAGCACCAATTGGATTACCGGGCACAGCAACGAAAGTTGCTGGACTTGCCTCTTGCGCGATAAATAAATTGCCCGCCATCAAAGCTTCAGAATGCGCGCCAAGCATCCCTGCAACCAAGCAACTTAGCATCACCAAAGTTGGTGCTTTTAGGTAGTAGGCGATACCAACACCGATACCTGCGCCCATTAATACTGACGCCAGCTTGCCAACTGCGACCAAGGCTGACAAGCTTAACCAACCACCAATTTGCGAGATGATAAGACCAGCGATAAGGGTCACAAACAACCCTAACGCCATGCCGGTAAAAGCATCGATAAAATACTTTTGAAAAAAAGCTTTCATCATGCCAACGGGCGCAGTTTCTGAAGGAGTCACAGTCATCATGATGCTCTTATATTGAGTTTGCGGAAAGGAGCTAAGAAACATATCAAAAAAAAGGGATAAAAAAAGCGTCCTCTGACGCTTTCTTTATCAATGCTTTAGGTTTAACGGCGCTGCTCAACGATAATAGAATCAATACCGTTATTTTGCAGGCGCTGCTGAGCGGTGGCAACCGCTTGACGATTATTCATCGGGCGTGAAATCACCTGATAAATAGGCAGGCCATTACTGGTAGTGTTTTTCACCACTCTAGCATCGACACCAGCCATCAACACTTGTGCACGGCGACGGTCTGCTTCATCGGCATCACCAAAGCTGTTGATTTGCAAAATATAAGTCGCCGCAGGCTTCGCTGGCTGAATGCTAGCATTGCTAGCGTTCGCTGTATTAGCTCTGTTTGCAGCCGCGCCTGTATTATTGGCAGCTGGCGTACCATCATAAGTCGCATCTTCTTCGACGATGACAATATCGTCGTCATTACTACTATTTGCTGCATTATTCGCGTTGTTGCTACGACTAGGCTCAATCGTAGTGCTCTCAGAGATACCAAAATTACCCGCATCATTATTACTTGGCGCGGTGTTTTCTGGCTGATTAACGACTACATCTGGCTCAAAATCAGTGATTTGACCGGATTGGCTACTACTACTGCCTTCACCAAAGTCTTCATCAGGGATGGTCGCCATCTCTTGATTTGGCAAAATATCATAGAACTCATAATCACCATTGTCGGTATCGGTATTGACTCGTTGCTGAACTTGTCTATCAGCATCTGTGCTCTCACCGCTGCCCGCAGGACTGAAGTTAAACAAGGGTGAAAGGTATAAAAACACCCCAATCATGAGCGTCAATACTGCCCCAACAAACATCCATAATAAGCCTGACACACTACTGGTTTTGCGTTTTTCAGTGGCACCTTTTGGTTTTTTGGCTAACATGGATCTCGTTCTCCCTACTGAATTATCTGTCGTTGTCGAGTTATCGTAATCGAATTGTCTTTATCGAATCAGCACTGTCGATTAGATTAGAATTGAAGAATTATCATCAAATAATGGCTACAGCCGTCTTCCTTTATACTACATGCTAGACGGTGCAGACAAACCTAATAAGCTCAATCCATTGGCCAATACTTGACGCACGGCTTTAGATAAGCGTAAACGCGCTTGCATCAAATCCATCTCAACTTGGCTTGGCGTTTCACCTGAAGTTAGGCTGACCGGCAAGATGCGATTGCCATCATACCAACCATGAAATAACGCCGCCAACTCTTTTAGATAGTTGGTTAAGATATGCGGTTCATAGCCTGTCGCTGAGCGTAGCAAGGTTGACGGATAAGCGGCAAGTAACTTAATCAATTCTTCTTCACTTGGTGCGACTAGTAACGCTTGCTTTTCAGCGCCAGTAATATCGTCTACTTGCAGACCACTGGTTTCTAGTTTTTCTAACACACGGCAAACCCGGGCATGCGCATACTGAATGTAGTAAACCAAGTTGTCTTTACTTTGCGATTTGGCCAGCTCCAAGTCAAAATCGACGTGCACTTCAGGCTTACGAGCGACGTAATAAAAACGCGCAGCATCGTTACCGACTTCATGGCGCAGCTCACGTAAGGTGACAAATTTGCCCGAGCGCGATGACATTTGCACTTTTTCACTACCGCGCCATAAGGCAACAAACTGTACCAATACCACATCAAGGCGGTCGGCATCGATACCAAGCGCCGTCAATGCCGCTTTTACGCGCGGCACATAACCATGATGGTCAGCGCCCCAAACATTAATGACTTTATCAAAACCGCGATCGAACTTGTTTTTATGATAAGCAATATCAGAGGCAAAATAGGTGCTTTGACCATTGGCACGGCGCACAACGCGATCTTTTTCATCGCCAAAATCAGTCGATTTAAACCAGATATTGCCGTCTTTTTCGTATAAATAGCCTTTTTCATCAAGGATTTGTAAAACAGGCTCAATCTCGCTATCGATGGATCTTTCGCTAAACCAGCACTCATAACGGACACCAAAGTCATTTAAGTCGTCTTTGATATCAGCCAAAATACTGCTCAATGCTGCATTTAAAAACAGCTCATAACCGGCGCCAAGCAAGGCTTTGCTATTGGCAATCAAACCATCGATATGGGCTTCTTTATCGCCTGATAGCAGTACTTTTTCGCCATCATTATTTATTTCAAACTGCGCGTCTTCCGCTACGTCTTTGCCAATGTCAGCAAAACTGTGAACGTAGCTATCGCGATGCTGGGTTTTTAGCGTTTGCGCAATATCACTGACATAATCGCCTTGATAGCCATTGACTGGGAAGGTGACTGCCTCGCCATTAGCTTCTAGATAACGCAAATAAGTACTGGTCGCTAAAATGTCCATTTGGCGTCCGGCGTCATTGACATAATACTCACGCGTGACGTCATAACCAATGGCTTCAAGCAAATTTGCCACGCTCATTCCAAAAGCAGCGCCGCGTCCATGACCGACGTGTAAGCTAGACGTAGGGTTGGCCGAGACAAATTCAACTTGGATTTTTTGACCTTTAAACTGCTTGCTTAAACCAAAGCGTTCTTGCAACTTAAAGATATCTTCTAACACCGCAAATTTGGCTTCGGTATTTAAAAAGACGTTGATAAAACCGGGGCCTGCGATTTCTACTTGACGAATATTTTGATTTTCAGGCAAGGCGTTGACGATTTTTTCAGCAAGCTGGCGCGGATTGGCTTTCGCAGCTTTGGCAGCCGTTAGGGCGATATTGCTCGCAAAGTCACCATGACTGGTATCTTTAGTCCGCGTAATTTGGCTGTTGTTTTGCCAATCAGCCGGTAGTTCGCCGTTCGTTTTTAGGACTTCAATGGCACTGTCAAACAGTGAGGCGAGCGTATCGATTTGGGCTTGTGACATAGGACTATAAACTCAGATAAATGAACAAAAAATTGGGGTAATATAAGATAAAACAGAAAAAATAAGTAACCTATAAATATAACAACCTTTAGCTGCTATTGCACTATTTGAACCAAAAATAGCATTAAAATCACCGCTATTATACTAGATATGTGCAAGTGACAAGGTAACGACTATTATAGGCTGCCAATACAAGTCTATTTAGGCGGATTGTAGCGTTACTGTTGTTTGACGTTGGTGAAACATTTATAGCAACCTCATTCCGCGTTATAATGGCAACATTAATCTATTACTGCTATAAATGCTGATGCCATTTATAACCATATATAAAAACAGACCATAGAAAACGCAGCACTTTACACTTTCATTGACAGGACAAAACCATGTTTGCCATTGCTTCTAGTACCGTCACCAGTTGGGGCATGTATATTTTATTGCCCATTTTTATTGCTTTCTTATTCTTTATCATTTGGGATTTATCAAAACAGTCTAACGCTGGGCGCGCTGGTACTTTTTGGATGTTTTTGGCCTTAGGTGCGGGTTTTATCGGTTTTATCCTAAAAGTATTGATAGAGATGGCATTTAAACGCTGGTTTATTTAACCAACCTCTCTTTGCCAACCGCAAACTAACCAGCGCTATTTTTTTGCAATTAAGGTTGCCCGTTTCGGCGCAGGATACCCTTCGATGGTTTTACTTCCATCAGTAGGGTCCAAAAAATCCGCCAAGGAATGATACGTCATCCATTCGGTTTTGCGCTGTTCCTCAGTCGACGTAACCGCTACATCGACGCAGCGTACCTCGCTAAACCCTGCTTTTTCTAGCCAACCAGTGAGCGCCTCAACGGATGGCAAAAAATAGACATTATTCATCTGCGCATAACGGTCGTGCGGTACAAGGACAGTATTGGCGTCACCATCGATAACCAAGGTTTCGAGTACCAGCTCGCCACCTTTAACCAGTTGCCCTTTTAGCTGTTGCAAATGCTCAAACGGCGACTGGCGATGATAGAGCACGCCCATACTAAATACGATATCGAATAGCTGACTGTGCTCCGGTAAGGCTTCAAGTGGTACAGGGATATAATGCGTTTTATAATGATCAGCGGCGCCGACAAAATGACGAATAGCCATAAATTGATGATAAAACAAACACGATGGGTCAATAATGATGACCGTCTCCGCGCCTGCCCCTGCCATCCGCCAACCGTGATAACCTGAGCCACCGCCTACATCCAGTACGCGCCGGCCTTTTAAATTGCCTAAATGCGGCACGACCCTTTGCCATTTCCAATCGCTATGCCATTCGGTATCAATCTTAATACCTGACTCATCATCGCCAATCTGACCACCAATCTGGAAAGGCCCTTTACGCCACGGCATTAGCTGCTTTAGTAGCGCTAAGGTTTGTTTGCGCTCAGAGTCGCTGAGGTTGGCGGCAATCGTTAATACATCACTGTCCAAATCTACTTCATCAGCCGCTACTGTTGGCAAACGTGCCACCGACGCTTGGTAAGCAGGCGCGTGTGCGTAATTGGCTTTATCTTTAATAGCATTAAGCCACGTTGGTAAGCGCGTGAGCCACTCATAAGCACTCGGCTGCTGCTGCGCCAATGACAGCAAGGTTAAATATAATTCGCGTTCAGCGTGAATAATGGTGTCGTTAAGCATAAAAACAGATTGCCATATGGGGAAAAGATAGAGTAAAAATTTATATTAAAAGTCGAGCCGTTATTACTATCGCGTTTAAATATTATTTAAAGGCCACAATAGAGACAAAGTTTAAAAATTGAAACCAGGTCAAATGACGCTCAAAGCCAACGTGCGCTAGACGCGTATGATGCTCATCCAAGGTATCGGTAATCAAAACGTTCTCTAACGCATTGCGTTTGCCGCTGATTTCCATCTCGGTATAACCATTGGCGCGTTTAAAATCATAATAACGCTCAACCAACCACGCATCATACTGCTCATCAAAAGCATGGGTTTTTTCGGTCAATACCAAAATACCCCCTTCACTTAATGCGGCATAAATTTTCTCAAGCACTGTCACTCTATCGGCAGCGGGCAAAAACTGTAGCGTCAGATTCAGAATGACCATATCGCATGGCTCAAGCTCGACATCACGAATATCGGCGGTGATGACCTCGATGTTATGCGCGGGATAATTCTCCGTTAATAACGTGCTCGCCTCATTGGTCATCGCGGGTGAGATATCAATCGCCTTAATCTGTAAATCTTGCGGCTCAAACTCGCCTGCCAACGCCATACTTGCTGCACCCAGTGAGCAGCCCAAATCATAGACACGGCTGACACGCTGGCCGCTATCATCTTGCTGGCGGTATTTACAGTGACGACGAGCAAATATCGGCAACATCGCCAGCACTTGACCATAACCGGGTACACTACGGCGAATCATATCAGGAAAACACGCCACCACTTGCTCATCAAAAGAAAAACGCGCCGCTTTATCGAGTGGCGTGGTAAATAAGGTATCGTGCTTTACGGTGTTATTAGTCAGGTTAGTAGGCTTAGTTTGGCTCATGAGGTTGCTCATTTTTTGATGGTGGCTCGTTTTTTAATAATGAAACTTTAATTCTTTAAAAATAAAATGTTAGTTAAATGGTGAATTGCTCAGTGCTTTAAAGATAGCAAAAGCCCATTATAACATTACTGTTTGTTACTTATGGCGAGCAACTGCCTTGCTAAGCTAAATAGGTAACGCTAATTCTTTATAAAGGCAATATTGAGACATAAAATTAGTATTGAAAGATGAGATATTGCAACCAAATAAAGACCTTAGCGCATCTCTATGACAACAGCTATAATAATAGGAACAATCATGCAAACCATTATCTTAGGCGGTGGCTGCTTTTGGTGCACCGAATCAGTATTTTTATCCGTAAAGGGCGTGCAATCTGTGGTGTCAGGCTATATGGGCGGCGATGCCGTTTCTGCCAACTACGAAGCGGTCTGCAGTGGTGATACCGGACACGTTGAAGTAATCAAGGTTGAGTTTGACGAATCTATCGTACCATTAGAAGTGGTTCTTGATGTGTTTTTTGCTACGCATGATCCCACCACCATGGATCGTCAAGGCAATGATGTCGGCAGCCAATACCGCAGCGTGGTTTTCTATACCGATGAGGCGCAAAAACCAACGGTCGACCGCACCATTAGCAAATTACGCGACATGGGCCTCAATGTGGTGACAGAAGTCCATCCCGCTATGGAATTTTACAAAGCTGAAGACGCCCATCAAGATTTCTATAATAGAAACCCGGGTCAAGCCTATTGTAACTTTGCTATTCCGCCAAAACTTGCCAAACTGCGCAAAGAATTTAGTCAGTATATGGTGAATTAAACAAGTAACGTGAATTTTATACGCTATCAAAGCCAAGGGTTAAGACGCTTGGCTTTTTTATTGCGTTTAGCGGTATGATAATACCAAACATTTAAAGCATAGATAGGTTGGGAATAAAGGTATGGATTCTAAATTTTGGCAACAGCGCTGGCAAGACGGCCGTATTGGCTTTCATAAGTCTGACGTCAATCCTCAGCTAATCAAGTATTTTTCTGAACTGGCAGTGCCCATCGGTAGCCAAGTCTTGGTACCTTTATGCGGTAAATCGGTTGATATGGTATGGCTTGCGCACGCAGGCTACGATGTCGTTGGCGTCGAGCTTATCGAAACCGCTGTGCAAGCGTTCTTTGCTGAACAAAAGGTTATTCCTACTATTACTGAATTTACGAGCGCTACGGATAATGCCATTTTAAAACGCTATCAGGGTCAGCTAGCTGGACAAACCATCACTTTATGGGCAGCAGATATTTTTGCTCTGAGCGCAACAGATATAGGCGAGATTAATGCTGTTTATGATAGAGCAGCATTGATAGCCTTGCCAGCTACGATGCGTGCTAATTATAGTGCGCAAATAGTCAAGCTTAGCAATCATGCACCACAACTATTAATCACCCTAAACTATGACCAAAGTAAAAAAGACGGCCCGCCTTTTTCGATTAGTCAGCAGCAGTTACAGCAGTATTATGATACCGACTATAAAATTATCGAGCTTGAAAACCAGTCATCAACCCTGAATGCGGCATCTGAGCTAGCCGTAACTGAACAGGTTTGGCTATTAAATCCTTAATCTACTCATCCATTGGAGCTAAACCACGAAAAAGCGCTAAAGCTTGCTTCAACAGGATAGCCAAACCCTCTTCTAACCTCACGCTCACGTCAATTTATAGTAACCGAGTGCTTCGATACCTTTTCTTTATTACTGAGATTGGTTACTCTAAGTTCATACTGCTTAATTCAGCTTTGTTCTCTTTCAATGACTATTTTGATGTTTATAGGATATTTCCATGCGTTTTTCTTCGACCTCTACGTTATCGCTACTTAGCATCGCAGTTGGCCTCAGCTTTGCCAGTACTGCGCAAGCGGCCAAACCACCAGCCCCAGACTTATCTAATAGCCAGTTTCAACAGTGCTTAGATGGTTTGAAAAACTCTAGTAAATTCCGCGGCGTCGATAGTTATACGTTTAATAATTATCGTCCAAGCCAGCCTGATCCTAGTGTGATTCAGTCACTCAATTACCAGCCTGAATTTCAAAAAGACGTTTGGGATTATTTGTCTTCGTTGGTAGATAAAGAGCGGGTCGAAGATGGTATTCGCGCTAAGCACCAATGGGCAGATACCTTGCGCCGCATTGAATCGCGCTATGGGGTTAAAGCCGAGCACGTACTGGGCGTATGGGGCGTGGAGTCAAACTTTGGTCAGACATTGGGTAAAAAGCCCTTGTTTGAATCTTTAGCGACGCTGTCATGTTTTGATCGTCGTCAAAGCTACTTCCAAGGCGAATATGCCAATGCGCTAAAAATCGTCCAAAATGGCGATATTGCACCTAGTGATATGACCGGCTCATGGGCAGGTGCATTTGGGCAAACGCAGTTTATGCCAAGTACCTTTTTAGAACTGGCTGTCGATTTCGATGGTGATGGCCGCCGCGACTTAGTTAATAGCGTCCCTGATGCGCTCGCCTCTACTGCCAACTTTTTGGACAAACGTGGTTACCGTACCGGCGAGCCATGGGGTTATGAAGTCAAACTGCCGAGTGGTTTTTGGGGCGCATCAAACCGTAAAGACAAAAAATCTATCAGCCATTGGCGCAATCAAGGGCTGACATTGGCGAACGGCAGCCCTCTGCCTTCTACCTTGGGCAGCGCAGGTTTATTATTACCAGCCGGCACTGATGGCCCAGCATTCTTGGTGGGTAAAAACTTCGACACGTTTTATTCGTATAACGCTTCAGAAAATTATGCTTTAGCAATTGCCCACTTATCAGACTTAATCGCGCGTGAAGACAGCAGCAAAACCGACTTTGTCACTGCCTGGCCGACGGACGACCCTGGTATCAGCCGTCAGCAATCTAAAGATATCCAGCAAGCATTATTAAATGCAGGCTACGATATTGGCGAAGTGGACGGTATCATTGGTGATAATACGCGTACGGCGATTCAGCAATATCAATCAAGCCATGGCATCTTTCCAGCCGATGGACGCGCCGGACAAAAATTTTATCGGGCCATCGTTGGTAATAGTGCTGCAAGCACTTCCCAATATGGCAATCCGTACGGACAACCAGCAAACAGTCGTCCTTTAAACCCTGCGCCTGCAGACCGTATGGGGCAATTGATTCAACAGCAAACTGGCAGCTCAAACTCTAATCCTTACTCGGTACAGCCGTCTGTGCAGCCAACCGTTAGACCATCAACCTCATCGGGCAATACGCGTTATCGCCGGGTTACCAGTCCTGATGGTACGATAAAGCTTGTACGTGTCGATGAAGGTTCATAATTAGCTAAGCTAAGGAATGATTTATTTAGTATCTACAAGCATGTATTAGCGACTAATAAAAAAGCCACGCAAATGAGCGTGGCTTTTTTATTAAATGAATTGAATAAATTGGAAAAAATACGGTCATCATTCTATTATTTTGTTAAATAATACCTACTAGATAACAGGTGGCGGATTTGGTTTTCCATTATCGCCATCCCAATTTTCGCGGGCTTTGTCATCTAAATCCGCAGGCGTTTTTGGTTTCCATTTACCGTTTTCTTTCCACGTCGCATCACCCCAGTCAGCATCTTCTTCCTTTCTATCCAAGTCTTTATAGGCTTGGGTTGGGTCAATGCCGCGGCGCTTCATATCGGCGACTTGTTCTTCGAGCGTACGAAACTGGTCGGCTTCAAGCATGGTTTCTTCTAAGCTGGTTAGTTCACTATTTAAATTTTTTTTGGCATCACTCATTGTTCGTTCTCCCTAATTATTAAGCATTATTATGTATTTATACGCTTATTATTACGGGTATTGCTCAGCTTCACAACTACAGAGACGTATGCTTTGTATTACAAAGGGTAAGCGCCGGCTTTATAAATGGATTTTTTATCCATAAAATTATAAATAGAGCAGAGAGCATTTGCCCTAGCTAAGCGGTAAAGTTGGCGCACTAGAAGTGTTGGCGTCAGTGCCTGTCAATAAGCTCTTCGCATAAAAGGTGAGTTTCCAAAGCTCTTGTGACACGCGCGTGCCATAGGTGGTGAGTTGAATCCAGTTAGCCGCCACCAACTGCCGCTGTAATTGGTTTAAGTCATCTTGATAAATCTGACAACGTGCCACCGCGTGAACATTTGGCATGTCATTTTTGATATCTGTTTCAGCTTTGACTGCGATTAAGCGATTAATGGCGCTCTGTAAACCATAGCTTGAAAAGGTAGCCGGTATTTTTATTAAGGCGATGAGCACTTCTTGCCACGATAAAGTCATAGGGCGGGTGACGTCGGTTAAATTACCGCCTTCATAGGCTTGGGCTTTGTACTGAATCTCAAAAGTGTCTGTCAGCACCAGTGGCTTGCTGACACTATCGGCTGCTAAATGATCGGTAACAGCAGGGCGAGATAGGGTAAGTTTGGCTTTCTTGGTAGAAAAGCTCGTGGCCGTTTCTTCGGCCAGTGCCGATTTATTGGCTTTCATCAGCTCGTCGCTCACTCTTACCCAGCCGTCCCCTACTTCATGATTGGCGACCATTTTATAGAAGGCCTGAATGAGTAGCTGCTCGATATCATTTTCTGTTTCATAGTAATAAATCTTATCGGCTTTTTTGGTCACCATGTTGGTGAATTCTTGCAGCTGCCGACTGATATTGACCTCGTTATGATGACTTTTGACCAATATTAACAAGGGTTTGAGCTTGGCTTTGGCATTGAGATAGCTCAAATGCATTTGACTGACACCAGTATTTTGCGCCGTGCCATAGCTATCACCGATTATCATCAGCGCATAATCGCAAGCATCGATACACTGGCGACCATATAACGCCGCTTTGGGTAATTTGCTAGAAACGTCATAGGTTAAAAATGCGCGGCCTTGGAAAAACATCGCCACACTGTCTAAAACCAACAGTTGGTCGTTGTCAGCGCATATGACGTGAATATGATAGCGACGGTTTGACACAATCACCTCTAAACTTATTAGTCATATAAATGAAAGTTATCTCGATTGTTATCGAAAAGCGATAGCATCAGAGCCTGTCTAATATTCTGTTTGGCAAATACTAGCCTAGCATTATATTACGCAAATACGTTTAATTTATTGCTAATTCCACTAATATATTGCGGGATTATAACAGCTACTTCACTATTGCACAGGCAAAAAACCCTATTAGAACCCCAGTTCGGGATAAGCCACATTGTAACTCATTGATACTATTTACAATGTTGCTACCTGTCCCTGCTGAGGCATGTTTTTGATGGTGGGTTTATAGGGAAACCAGCAATAAGCAATTAAACCTGACAGCAAGTTTGTGATAAACCCCGTGACACTACGATGGCGTGAGTGTTCGATTTGGCACAAGTTTTTAAGCTC
>NZ_JACSQR010000023.1:0-47367 GCF_014836505.1 Psychrobacter communis | reverse complement strand
TTTAGCCTGGCTAAAGGCAAGAAGCTGACCATCGACGTGTGGGATAGCTATAATCTAGCACTCTACACCATCAACACTTGTGAGCTTGTGCAAGACAGTCGCGGCCACTGGTATGCCTGCGTTACCGTTAAAGAGTTTCCAAAAACAACTTGTGGCACTGAACAAGTAGGTATTGATTTAGGCTGCATGGACTCAGCAACAACAAGTAATGGTGAGGTACTAAAAACCAAAGTCACCCAGCAATACGCTAAAAAACTAGGCATTGCTCAGCGGTCTAAAAACAAACAAAGAGTTAAGGCGATTCACGCCAAGATTAAACATACACGCCAAGACTTGATTCATAAATTTACCACCAACCTTGCCAAGACTAATAAAATAATCATCATTGGCAAACTTCAATCAACATCATTTACCTCAACCAAGCTAGCCAAGTCCGTCTATGACGCAGGTTGGTTTGAGATTAAGCGGCAACTGACCTACAAATGCGAGAACGCAGGTTGTCACTATGTTGAGGTGAATGAAAGTTACACCACCCAAACTTGTTCGTGTTGTGGCTCACGCCAAAACAGTCCGAAAGGTAGGACGGGTCTTGGAATAAGAGAATGGCTTTGCGAGTGCGGTGTCACTCATGACCGTGATATTAATGCGGCAAAGAATATTCTTGCGCTCGGGCTTGAGCGTCTAGTAGTAGGAATCCCCTCACTTTAGGGAGGAGAGGAAGTCAAATTAACATTGACTGTAATTGACACTAACGCCGCGGGTAGCAGTGGGGATGCGGTTATCAGCATAAATAGCAAGACCACCGCGAGCGGTTTCTTTATATTTATCAGACATATCCGCGCCTGTCTGCTTCATGGTTTCAATGGCTTTATCCAATGAGACAAAGTGCTGACCATTGCCGCGGCAGGCAAGACGAGCGGCGTTAATGGCTTTTACCGCGCCCATCGCATTGCGCTCAATACAAGGGACTTGTACCAAGCCGCCAATCGGGTCACAAGTCAGACCTAAATTATGCTCGATACCAATCTCGGCGGCATTCAAACATTGCGCTGGCGAGCCATCCATAATCTCTGCCAATGCCGAACCTGCCATGGCACAGGCTGAACCGACTTCGCCCTGACAGCCCACTTCAGCCCCAGAGATAGAAGCGTTTTGTTTAATTAAGCTGCCAATGGCGGTGGCATTTAATAAAAACTTACGGACGCCATCTTGGTTATAATTGGGTAAAAAGTCACGATAATAGTGCAAGACCGCAGGAATAATACCCGCCGCACCATTGGTCGGTGCTGTGACAACTTTACCGCCATTGGCATTTTCTTCATTGACGGCAAGTGCATACAAATCAACCCAATCCATCGCTGCAAGCTTATCGGTTTTGGCGATAGGCAAGTCTTTTTCAGCGCATAGTTGATTATGTAAATCGTGAGCGCGGCGTTTAACATCAAGTCCGCCCGGTAAAATGCCACTGTTTTTACAACCTTGAGTCACACAGTCCTGCATCACCTCCCAAATCGTATCTAAATAGCTAAAGATATCTGCTTGATTGCGATAGTGACATTCGTTAGCGAGTACCAGCTCACTGATACTTAACCCATGCTCACGGCATTGTTCAAGCAACTCTGCGGCAGTATTAAAAGGGTAGGGAACGATATCAATCGTTGGGCTGGCATGATCCTCATCGGGATTGTTTGCGTCATCTTCGTTGATAACGAAACCGCCACCAACCGAATAATAGGTTTGCTGGTACTTGCTACCATCGGCCAATAACGCGCGGATGGTCAAGGCATTAGGATGATAAGGCAATACCGTATCATCGTACCAATACATATCGCGCTCGCTATCGAAGTCGATAATATGTTTGCCTGATAAATTAAGCTGTTTATCAGCAAAAATAGGCGCTAGATATTCGCCAGTCAAGCGAGTATCAATGGTACTCGGCGTATGTCCAAGTAAACCCAAATATATCGCCGTATCGGTTGCATGTCCTTTACCGGTAGCGGCCAAAGAGCCATAAAGCTCGATTTCAATATTTTTAATCGTCGTTAATGGGCTTTGCTTAAGCAATGACGTCAAAAATAAATTGGCCGCCACCATGGGCCCGACCGTATGAGAGCTCGACGGTCCAATACCAATTTTAAATAAGTCGAAAACACTAATCATATAAATACCAATAAATTGACAGTGCATCAGCGTATGTGATAAATAGGCTTAAGTACTGGTGTGAAAAAAGATAATAGATAACGGCCCCCAAAGCCTTGATAAATACAGCACAATGACAAGAGCAGGCATTTATTTAAATGCACACTTTAATAAATGTGAGTATTTAAAAAACATGGGATATTATCTATAAATGTCTCCCAGTATAGGCGTACAGAGGCCTGCTGAATAATAACTTTTATTTATCATAGAACTCCGTTATCATGCTCGCAGCCATTACCTGTGTAACATCCTGTAATCTTGCTAACACTATATAGTGAACAACGTCGCAGAAATCCTTAAACTACTTTTAATAGAACCTATTTGACGGTCTGCATTTGGTCAAAGTAAATGACTTTCCTGCTGTTATCGTTTTTTAATTCCTCTATAGTTGTTGATGATTGGCATGACTTAGTTGTTATCGTTTTGACTGAATTCATATCTGTATTCTCATAGTTGTATTTCTCACAGTTTTTTAGCTGACTAATATTCTCTCAGCTCAAATAGGACAGCGCATGACAACTCCCGAACCTCATTCTCCAAACCCCGAAAATAGCACCCAAGAATCTGCTTCGCACAATGCATTAGAAGCGGCTGGTATTGATGCAGCTGCGACGAGTTATCCGCACAATCCAGACTTTGATAATGGTCGTTGGTTTCCAACGTGGCGTCCGTATGGCGGTGATTTGGATCGTGATCCGGTCGGTATCAATGAGTATTTGCCGCCAGCAAAGAGCGTGTTATTAGGTGTGCAGCATACTTTTGCGATGTTTGGGGCGACGGTGCTGGCGCCATTATTAATGGGCTTTGACCCCAATTTAGCCATTTTGATGTCCGGTATTTGTACGGTGATGTTTTTTATGATTACCGGTGGGCGTATGCCTAGTTATTTGGGCTCAAGCTTTGCCTTTATTGGGCCGGTTATTGCGGTGACGGCTTATGCAGGCGTGGGATTTAATGACAATTTGAATGTCGCCTTGGGCGGTATCATGGCATGCGGCATCATTTATGCGCTGATAGGTCTATTGGTCATGAAGACGGGTACAGGCTGGATTGAGCGTTTGATGCCGCCCATTGTTACCGGTGCCATTGTGATGATTATTGGTTTGAATTTAGCACCAGTGACCATTCAAGGGGTATCTGCCAACCAGTTTGATGCATGGATGGCTACGCTGACGGTATTGTTTATCAGTGGGGTGGCGGTATTTACCCGCGGTATGCTGCGCCGTTTGCTGCTGTTGGTTGGCTTGATATTGTCTTATATCGCTTATTTCTTTATGACCAATGTGCTCGGTTATGGCGTTCCGATTGACTTTACTAGTGTATCAGCAGCATCATGGTTTGGTCTGCCAAGTATTCATACGCCGCATTTTGAGATGAGTGCGATTATATTAATTGCGCCTGTTGCCTTTATTTTAGTGGCCGAAAACTTAGGGCACTTTAAAGCGGTCGAAGGTATGACTAAAGCACGAGTAACGCCTTATATGGGTCGGGCATTTTTTGCTGATGGTTTAGCAACGACGTTTTCAGCGGGTTTTGGTGGTACAGGTGTGACCACTTATGCAGAAAACATCGGTGTCATGGCTGTGACCAAAGTATATAGCACGACGATTTTTGTGGTAGCAGGTCTGGTGGCTATCTTGCTTGGGTTATCACCAAAGTTTGGCGCAATTATTCAAACGATACCGGCGGCTTTATTGGGCGGCGCATCTATTGTGGTATTTGGTTTGATTGCGATTGCAGGGGCAAAAATTTGGATAGACAATCATATCGATTTTAGCAAAAACAGCAATTTAATCATTGCCGCGGTCACCGTTATTATGGGTACGGGTAATTTTAGCTTGCATCTAGGCGGCTTTGATTTGGGCGGTATCGGAACGGCTACTTTAACGGCTATTGTGCTAAATGCTTTATTTAATCGACAAAAAGATTAACCGTCAAAAAGATTGATTTGTTCATCGTAAAAAAAGCCACAATAAGTATTGTGGCTTTTACTTATTGTGGCTTTTATTCATTACCGCTTTATTTATAATTTCGTTTATAGAATCTGGCAAAAAAACGATAACGGCGTAGTGCGCGTGGCTTAGGTTTTAACGACCCTAAATAAATGGCAAACATCGTCAGTAGCGCGCCGCTCCATTGCAGCGTATTAATCGGTTTATCAAGCCAGCTATAATCAATCACCAAGGCCGCAATGGGCTCGGTTAATAAGAGCAGCCCTGTCAATGCTAAAGACAGCTTAGGAATCGAGTAGGCGATAAGCCCCCACGCCAAGCATTGCATCACCGTGCCATAAATCAATATCCAACCAATCTCAGACCAAGTACTGGGCAAAATATTACCCATATCAAAGATAAACATCGGCAGAATCATTGCTATGACGCCGCCGATACTCACCAGCTGCATCAGCATAAATATCGGCGTTGGCTCAGTATCATGGGTTTTACGGATAAAGGTCATGGACGCGGCAAGCATGGCACCTGAGACGATGCCCGTGACAAACCCCCAAGTCGCAGCGGTATTTTGCGCAAACTCAGGGCTACCTATCATTGCCACGCCTAGCATGGCTAAAAATAAACTGATGAGCTGCAAAATAGATTGCCGCTCATTAAAGTATAAAAAGCCAATGGCCGCCAAAAAGAAAATCTGCAAGCTATTAAGCAAGGTTGAGATACCGGGACCGACCGCATAAATACTCTCATGCCATAGTGCCAAATCGAGTCCTAAAAACGCGCCTGATAATAGACCGTAAAAAACAGCACGCTTTGAGCGCGGAAGTCGTTGCCCTGTCATTTTAGCCAATATAGCAAACACCACGCCAGAAATAGCCAGTCGCCAAAATGACATTGCCCAGCCACCGATATCGACATGGGCGACAATTAAGCTGCCCAAACCAAAAATAACGCAACCAATGACCAAGCCAGTAGCGGCGGAGCGTGAAGAGGCGATAGCCATGCAATATCCTTATCTCATTACTATGTTACTTTTTTAAAATGCTTTTTAAGTGTGGTTTGCTAAAGAGTTGATTTGTATAGACAGGCCATATTGTCAGTGTTTTGCTCTTGAATTGGAATGCTTTGGTGCAATTTATTTTATAATGACTTATCACTCACCATAGATAAATAAAGCGGTCACCTTCTTACAGCAATAGCATTGGCGCACAAGCTGCCATTTGTTATTCTATCATCTATTTGTATTTTGAAGCACATCCTGTTTTAAAATAGTGATACTCTTCAAATACTTAACTTAATATAGTGAATTTTATATAAAATAGAGACATGATATTTTTGTGCGAAACTGTCGTAAATTTTCTTCGCTTGCTGTGCGCTTCGCTCTCCAGAGGCTTCAAAAAATCTATGACAGTTCCGCTATATCGTTTTTACAATGAACTCCCCATATATTCACAGTGCTTCTATTACTTTTAGCCTAGGTTTGCTTATGCTGCAACGTTCTATATCGAAACGACAAATAGACTTCTTATCTACACTGCTGCCACGTCGCAGTTTCATTGCGCGTCTATTTGTCATGAGCGCCATAGCTGCTACGTTTTTTGGGATGTCAAATGCACAAGCCGCCAGCTGCAAAATACCCAAAAGCTATTATAAAAATGTCTCTTGTACCTCTAGTAGTGGCTATTTCTTAGCGATAAAAGATTTCGGTGCACCAGTTGCCTTGATTGATAAGCAAGGCAAAAGTGTGCTTGATTTAACCCGTTATCAAAAAGTAGATGCCGATAAAATATCGGGTGGCTTGTTACCAGTGCTGCGCAATGGTCGGGTGGGCTATGTCAATATGCAAGGTCGCGAGGTGATCCCTGCGGTGTACGATATGCTCAAAGAAGGACAAAATTGGGCGCGTCCCGTCTCTGAAAATCGGATTGTGGTCAAGCAAAACGGTCATTATGGGGTTGTCGATACGGGCAATAAAACCATCGTGCCATTTGCCGCTGCAATTAGTGACATTGACGATTATCGTAGCGGCATGACGCGAGTACGTAAAAATCAAGCCATCAACTGGTTGGATAAAAATGGTAAACCTATATCTGACCCAAATAGTAGTGCTGCTAGTCAAACAGCGAAGAGTGCCGCTGCTAATAACATCAAGAATAATAGCAGTAATGCCAAAGAATCGCAGAAGCTAGAACCGTCTCGTGGTTTTACCACCTTGCAGCCGCGTCAACAAGACGGCAGATGGGGCTTTGTTGATGAGAATAACATCTCTATGATTACCTATTCTTTCGATGAAGTGCGACCATTTTCTGAAGGCTTGGCGGGCGTGCGTATCGATAATGAATGGGGCTTTGTCAATTTAGGCGGCGAGTTGGTGATTCCTTTTCGCTTTGATAATAGCACTGTGAGTGTGAGTGATTATTATAAAGACCAACCTGCATTTGTATTTACAAATGGCAAAGCTTGGATTGGCAATTTAGAAAACGGCAATAAAATGTGTATTGATAAAGAGGGTGACAGCATTGCTTGTGATTAATACTTAAGACTTATCATTTAATATCACGCTTAAATTTGCCGGTAAAAAAAAGAGTGTCAGAGCGATAGATCATTCATCGTTCTGACACTCTTTTTTTGCTTGAGACGGACTAGCATTAAACTTAAATGGTTATTTTTCTAGCAAGTGCTTACTAATCAAATCGACCATATAAGGCTGATAGTATTCGGGAATATCGTGTGCCATGCCTTCGATTAAATGAAAAGTTGCATTGGGTATGGTCTTTGCAACCACCCGTCCTTGCGAGGCGGGTAATAGGCCATCAGCGCTGCCATGCAGCACAATCGTCGGTGCTTTAACTTGTTTGCTATATTTGCTAATCGAGCCAGAAGCTAAGATGGCATTGAGCTGTTGTACCGTACCAAGTGGATGGAAATTACGCTGATAACGTATCTTAGCAATGTCACGTACCATGCGCACATTGACGTGTCCTGGCGTACCAACGGTTTTCATAAACCAGACGCTATGACGGACGATATCGCGCTCAGAGTGGCTCTCAGGACGATTGATAAGGGTATATAACTGCTTAGGTTTCGGCGGTTTTAAAAACGCTCGATTGGTGGTGGTAAACATCAACGCCATACGTTGCACCAAACTTGGATAACGCGCGGCGACGATTTGAGCGATCATACCGCCCATAGAAGCGCCAAGCAGATGCGTTTTACCAAGTTTTAAGGCTTTGATTAAACGTGCCGTATCTTCTGCCATGTCGGTCAAATTATAAGCAACCGGTGCGCCTTTATTTGACAGACCCGTTTGCAAGCGCATCATCATTTTCAATTGACTGATACGCGGCAAGCCATCAATCTGTACTTTAGATGACAAGCCGATATCACGATTGTCAAAACGAATCACAAAAAACCCAGCATCGATAAAGCGTTTGATAAAATTGTCGGGCCAGAAGATCATTTGTGAGCCCAGCCCCATAATCATAAGCAATGGCGGATTCTTGGGATCACCACCGGCTTCAACGCACAGCTCAATGCCATCACCAATATCTATCATTGCTTGATAAAGATGTTCGCTCAAATCAGACGGATACCAAGCATGATCGCCAAACTTTTGCCATTCAGGCGTCGGGTAATCGATTGTTGGAGTGTCGATTGTCGCAGCGCTAAGTGCTGAAGAATTAGATGGTGAAGAGCTAAGCACTGTATCATTGGTCATTTTGTCATTAAGCACTAAAGCATTGTCGGTTTCTTCTGAATTTACAGACGCGTTTGTGTGATTGGTGGGGTTTGATTCTGTCATGAAGTATCCTATTTAGATGGTCGTTGGCTTAAAATTCGAGCATCTCAAAATCAAGCTTGCCAACGCCGCATTCTGGGCACGTCCAGTCGTCTGGAATGTCTTCCCATTTGGTACCAGGCGCGATGCCTTCTTCTGGGCAGCCAAGCTCTTCGTCGTATATCCAACCGCAGACAATACATTCATAACGTTTCATAAATAGTCCTATCGATTATTTCCAGTTTTACGATTACTAATGTTTCTTTTACCAGCGTTTTTGCTATTACCAGTGGCGTTAACTAAATTAATCGGCATTTTTAAAGCAATTATTAAGTATTCTAGCCAACATTTAGCGTGTAAAAACGCACGTAGTTTAGCATATAGCGGTTATTTTCATAGTTAAGTTTACACTTGTATATTGAGATTCACCAGCTTTTATCAAGTGCCTATGCGTCACTTTCAAGGTTTTAGCAGGGCTGTCATTGCCGATTTTGCCGCCACGATAAAGCTGATTATGCTATAATTATCGCCGCTATTTTTAGCGATTGTCATCTCATTTATCACCTACCTCATTTACCACCGTCATATCATTATTTAAGTTTTATAAGTTAAGGGTTACTATGAGCGCGAATGCCGCCGTTACATCAGCTGAAGTTAAGACCACAACCGATTCATCTAATACGCTCAATACTGACCATCCATTTTGGCAAATCATTCGCACAGTACCAGACTTCCCAAAAGTTGGTATCGATTTCTATGATATTACACCGTTACTACGCAGTCATATCAATGCGGTGATTGATGAGATGTTAGCGGCTTTGCCTAAAGGTTTGCTTGATGAAGTGGATTGCTTAGGCGCCGTAGAGGCGCGTGGATTTGTATTTGCCAGTTTGCTGGCGGGACGTTTGGGTAAAGGCATGATTTTGCTGCGTAAACCCGGTAAATTACCGCCACCGGTTGCCAATAAAGCTTATGCGTTAGAATACGGCAAAGACACGCTTGAGATGCAAAATAATTTGCCGCCTGAGCGGGTATTATTGGTCGACGATATATTGGCGACAGGCGGCACGCTGATGACCGCTTATGAGCTTTGTAAATCTGCACAGCATACGGTAGTTGGCGCCTTGGTATTGTTAGATTTGGTTGCTCTGCATGGCGAGTTTCCTGTACCTGTTTATACGGTTTTAAAAGCTTAGAGAAATGGTTTTTAGCATAATAAAAAGCGCGCTGAATTAATAGTTCAGCGCGCTTTTTAATGGCATGTACTTTGTTGGTTCGTCTTGACCTGCGTTACTTGTCTTGCTGATAACTTTTACACGCCTGTTCGACGAGCAAGCGGCTAATCGTTTTTGGTTTGGTCAGCTTAAAGTCTTTGGTTGTCAGTATCGGTTTATCGGATTGCCAAGATTTTAACACTTTATCGTCAGCAGCATAGTTGACATAAGCGCGACGATAATAGCTTGCATCCTTACATGAGATAAGCCATTGTTGGTCGCTATGATGAATGCTGGTTTCTTTCACTGTTTTATTAGCGGCTTTGTCTTTATTCTCTTTTGCTTTCGCTTCATTTTCTTTAGCGTCTTTTGCGCTATCCTTTGGCGCAGGATAGGTTCTACGAATAGAGACGGTAATGTTTTCGACCTCTTTTTCATCAATAATATGAATGTCTGAGCGTTCGATAGAATCCACATCCAAGCTAAAAACAGAGCCAGTTTGGCTTTTTGAGACCTCTAACCAGTTTGCCGCATAGCCACTCATTGCAAGCGTACTACCTGCTAATATCACTGCTAGCCGTTTCATAATCGAGCCTTGCTTGTTGTTATATAAAGTCGCTTATCATAGCCAACTTGATAGAAGCAGGCAAATTACTTTTATGACAAGGGGTTCATACTGAGACAATCTCAGCACTCGTGATTAGCAGGCAAACGCATAAAATATATAAATATCGCAGTTAATCTCGCATCGCCGCGAGCATTTGCGCAAGCTCATCACGCGCACCGATAAAGCCATCGATACCCTTGGGTAATAAGTCTTGGGTGACGATATCTTGCTGATAAGCGGCACTGAACTCGTCATGGGTTAAGCTGACCTTCGCCATGTCGGGCAAATCCATTGACATACTTGGTGACAGTTGGCGTGTCACTTCGACATCCATGGCTGCCAGCTCATCAATCAGATTGGGCGCGATGGTCAATAGATCACAGCCAGCTAGTGCTAATATTTGCTCGGTCGAGCGGAAACTTGCGCCCATCACTTGGGTCTTATAGCCATGTTGTTTGTAGTATTGGTAAATAAGCTTGACCGATTGCACACCCATATCATCTGAAGCAGGGACATTTTGGCGGTTTTGCTGACGTTTTTGCCAGTCTAAAATACGTCCAACAAAAGGCGAGATTAGGGTAACGCCCGCATCGGCACAAGCAATCGCTTGATGTTGACCGAATAATAACGTCAAGTTGCAGTGAATTCCCTGAGTTTCAAGGTAACGCGCCGCTTCAATACCTTGCCAGGTTGCGGCCATCTTAATCAATACGCGCTCTGAATCAATACCTGCTTTTTGGTAGGCTTCCATAAAGCTGAGCGCTTTATCAATGGTGGCTTGAGTGTCATAAGATAAGCGTGCATCGACTTCGGTTGAAACGCGACCTTCAATCAATGCCAAAATATTACAGCCGATTTGAACGGTTAATTCATCAATCACTGCATCGACATCACCGCGATGGCGACTCATGGTTTCTGACATCAGCGCTTCATTGTCCGGATGAATCAGCGCTTTGGTAATAAGGCTTGGATTGGTCGTGGCATCGATGGGTTTTAGACGCGCAATGGCGGCAAGGTCGCCCGTATCAGCGACAATAGTGGTCATGGTGCGAAGCTGTTGTAATGCGCTCATCAGATATCCTATGATTAATTTACGTTTTGATGTTTTTATTTAGCCGTGTTATTTAGATTGGTTATTTCAGTTAGTTGCTTATGAGTTTTCATTGATAAAGCGATTTATCATGGCGGTATGGTGAATTTAACGGCTATCTTTAAACTGTATCATATATTTGGACGGTTGTAGCCTGATAGTTTTATAGGGTATAGCGTTTATCGTGCATAACTGTGCTAAGATTTATGGCAAATTGCTTATTTGCGCGTATTTACGAATGGGCACTGTCGATAGTTTTTGCTATAGTAGAGCCGATCCACTGTTTGGCTCGCTAAACATGAGAACTAAGCGAGCATTTATTATTAAAACGCCAATCTCAACTTATCGTAGGCTTTTGATTTTTATAGAATTTAAAATTCTAATTGTTTTAACTGAAATTTTAAAAACTAAGTAAACCAATAACCTTAGAAAAATAAGTTGAGAGTGGGGTTATTAAAATAAGCAGGTTACCTAGCTAATAGACAACAGTCATAAACTTTAGCAATAACTTTAGCAATAATATTAGAAAAAGGATGGGCGGTAATGAGTGAGCAGTCACCAGAGCAAAATGTAGACAATCTAAACCAAACCCCTGCAAGTGTTGATGGGGCTGCAACTGATAAAGCGTTTTTAAACACATTGCGCCAAAGTATTGATGCAGTTGACTGCGAAATTCAAACGCTCATTAATAACCGTGCCAAATTGGCGCAGCAAGTAGCGACGGTAAAAAAAGACCACGTTGCCAATAGTCCTGATGCCGAAAAAACCAATCCTATTTTTTATCGTCCTGAGCGTGAAGCGCAAGTGTTAAAGGCGGTGATGGAACGTAATACTGGGCCCATCGCCGATGAAAAAATGGCGCGTTTGTTCCGCGAAATCATGTCAGTCTGCCTTGATTTGGAAGCACCGCAGCGTATTGCGTTCTTAGGCCCTATCGGCACCTTTACCCATGCCGCCGCTTTAAAGCATTTTGGTAAAGCCGCCGATACCGTGCCGCTAAATACTATTACTGACGTCTTCCGAGAAGTTGAAGCAGGCACAGCAATGTATGGCGTGGTACCAGTTGAAAACTCGTCAGAGGGCGTGGTTAACCATACCTTAGATGGCTTCTTATCTTCTAGCTTAAAGATAATCGGTGAAGTTGAGTTGCCTATTCATCAAAACTTCTTGGTTGCTGAACACACCAAAATTGATGGCTTAAGCCGTATCTACTCACATCAGCAGTCATTGGCGCAGTGCCGCCATTGGCTCGATGTTAATTTCCCAAATGTTGAGCGTGTGGCGGTATCGAGCAATGGTGAAGCGGCCCGCCGTCTCAAAAACGAATGGCATTCAGCGGCAATCGCCGGTGATGTGGCAGCGGCAGAGTACGATTTACATAAGCTGTATTCAAACATCGAAGACAATCCTAGCAATACCACGCGTTTCCTAATTATCGGTCACGAGGCGATTGCGCCATCGGGTCAAGATAAAACTTCAATTATGGTTTCAGCGCATGATAAAGCAGGCGCCCTGATCGAAATCTTAAAGCCCTTGTCTTATCATGGCGTGTCGATGACCAGTATCGAGACGCGTCCTGAACGTCCAAATAAATGGGCTTACGTGTTCTTTATCGATATGGATGGCCACATCGAAGACGCAAATGTGAGTGCAGCAATTGCTGATATCCGTCCATTGGTCAAAGATTTGCGCATTTTAGGTTCTTATCCAAAAGCCGTGCTATAAAGCTGGCTTAATAGAATGGTTTTAACAGTAGGGATTCATCAACAGTAAATGCCTTATCACATCCAAGGATAAATCATGCAGTCATCACAGTCGACAGAGTCAAATTTATCACCGCTAGTGCCGGCCTATGACAGTATTTTAGAGCTAATGCCTTATCAGACGGGCAAGCCGGTTGAAGAGTTGACACGCGAGTACGGTGTC
This sequence comes from Psychrobacter communis, assembly GCF_014836505.1. Lineage (NCBI taxonomy): Bacteria > Pseudomonadati > Pseudomonadota > Gammaproteobacteria > Moraxellales > Moraxellaceae > Psychrobacter > Psychrobacter communis. The sequence continues at coordinate 34,604 of NZ_JACSQR010000023.1, read as the reverse complement.
TCAGATGTGGTCAAGCTTGCTAGTAATGAAAATCCACTGGGCTGCTCACCGCATGTCACGCTTGCGATTACCGAGCAACTGGGTCAGCTGGCACGTTATCCTGATGGCAATGGTTATTATCTCAAACAAGCACTTGCTGACTTTAACGATGTTGGTGTCGACCAGATTACTTTAGGTAATGGCTCTGATGATTTGCTTGATATCTTAGCGCGTAGTTTTGCTGGCGTCGATGATGCGATTATTTATAGTCAGTATGCTTTTATCGTTTATCCGATGCTGGCCAAAATGCAAGGCGCAAAAGGCGTGGAAGTGCCAGCCAATCGTTTTGGTCATGATTTAAAGGCGATGAGTCAGGCGGTAGCGGACAATCCTAATAGCAAAATGGTCTTTATCGCCAATCCTAATAACCCAACGGGTACGCAGCTTACGCAGCAAGAGTTACGTGCATTTGTGGCTAGTGTGCCAAGCTCAGTGTTGGTGGTACTAGATGAAGCCTATATCGAATATAGTCCTGAGAGTAATAATAGAGCGCTGCTCGATGAATTTGAGAATGTGGTTATTGTACGTACTTTTTCAAAAGCCTATGGGCTAGCAGGTTTGCGTGTTGGTTATGCGCTAAGCTCAGTCGCTGTCGCCGATTTACTCAATCGCATTCGTCAGCCCTTTAACGTTAGTAGAGTCGCTTTAGCTGCTGCCAATGCTGCGCTTGCAGACCAAGACTTTATTGAAAAAACAAGACTTAATAACCAAGAGCAAATGCGCTGGTTAGAAAAGCAGTTTGATGCCTTGGGGCTAGGGTTTATTAAGTCGCATGCCAACTTTATCATGGTTGAAATAGAAGTTGAGATGGAAGACATAAACGCGGCTGCCATTTATCAAGCACTGCTAGAGCAAGGCGTGATAGTGCGTCCATTAGCAGGTTATGGTTTGCTCAATTGGCTGCGTATTACGGTAGGGGTTGCAGAAGATAATATGCGCCTGATTGATACCTTGCGCTCAATACTGACTGAAGATTAATAAAAAAGTAGTTATCCGTATTTTAATCAAAAAATAAATCAATTTTACGACGCCAATATCAGCATGCTTTATGCCTACTGATGCTGGTTTGTTGAAAGAGAAACGCCGTGAGTCGCCAGCAAAACAACCTTAGCAATCAAAATATAAGTAATCGAAACTTAAGCAATCAACCCATAACCAACCAAAACAATCATATGCAATCGTCTATACATACTCAGCCGCCATTATTTGAGCAAGTCTGTGTTATCGGTCTCGGGCTGATTGGCGCGAGTCTTGCCCAAGCCATCAAAGACCTTGGTTTAAGTGCGCGCTTGGTGGCGGTTGATCGACATGCACCAAGCATCGATGAAGCCATGCAACATGGTTTGCTAGATGCGGGTAGTGCCGTCTTAAGTGAAGTGGTATCGGGCAGCGACTTAATTGTCATCGCCGTGCCAGTGCAAGCGGTAAAGGCTGTGTTTGTCGATATCAAAACCGCGATGGATCATGGACAGCTTGCTGCTGATTGCCTCATTACTGATGTCTGTAGTACCAAGGTTAATATCATTGAGGCGGCAAAAGCGGTCTTTAGCTCGCTACCAACGGGGTTTGTCCCTGCGCATCCGATTGCTGGAGCGGAAAATTCAGGCTATCATGCCAGGCGCGCCACTCTATTTGTCAATCATAGCGTGATTATCTGTGAGCTGCCAACGACCAATGATAACGCTGTTGCTAAGCTTCGTCAGTTATGGGAAGCAGTTGGTGCGACGGTCATGCCGATGGCGGCTGAACGTCATGACGCAATATTGGCACATACCAGTCATCTGCCGCATTTGCTGGCGTTTAATTTGGTTGAACAGCTGGCAAGTCATGATGACAATTTAGATATGTTTCGCTATGCCGCAGGCGGTTTTCGCGACTTTAGCCGTATTGCCGCCAGCGACCCTAAAATGTGGCATGATATATTTTTTGCCAACCAAAGCGCGATTATAAGCGCTCTTGACGAGTATGGCGTTTATCTACAGAATATGCGCCAGCTTATCATTGATAAAGATTCGACCGCCCTCATGGGGCTTTTGGGCCGCGCGCAAGCCGCACGGCGACATTTTGGCCATATGTTAGCCAGCACCCCTTATACGGATACTTCTGCCATGTCAGCTTCTTATAATATTACTCCTAGCAACACCGTCTCTGGCACCATTACTATTCCTGGTGATAAATCTATCTCGCATCGCAGTATCATGCTTGGTAGCCTTGCCACAGGTGTCACCAACGTCACAGGGTTTTTGGAAGGAGAGGATGCGCTGGCTACCTTGCAAGCATTTCGTGATATGGGCGTGAGTATTGAAGGCCCTGATAAAGGTAAATTAACCATTCATGGCGTCGGTATGAACGGTCTAAAACCAAGCAAAACGCCCTTATATATGGGCAACTCAGGCACCAGTATGCGCCTGCTTGCCGGTATATTAGCAGCGCAGTCATTTGATAGTGTATTGACAGGCGATACCAGTCTAAATAAGCGTCCGATGGAACGTGTGGCCGCACCATTACGTGAAATGGGAGCCGTCATTCAAAGTACCGGTCATAATGGTACCGCACCGCTTAGCATTACGGGTCGAGCGAATGTTGGTGAGCCGCTCCAAGGTATGGAATATGATATGCCAGTTGCCTCTGCACAGGTTAAGTCTTGCTTATTATTGGCGGGACTTTGGGCAGAAGGTACCACGACCGTTATTCAACCTGAAGTTAGCCGCGATCATACCGAACGTATGCTCTCAGCCTTTAGTTATCCTGTGATGGTTGATGGCAATCGTGTCAGCGTCAAAGGTGGCGGTACGCTTACAGGCGGCGATATCGCCGTTCCTGCTGATATCTCATCAGCGGCTTTCTTTATGGTAGCCGCAGCTATCAGTCAGGGCAGCGAGCTGACCCTAACGCAAGTGGGTATTAATCCGACGCGTACGGGTATCATTGATATTTTAAAATTGATGAATGCTGATATTAGCCTAAGCAATGAAACCCATGTCGGCGGCGAGCCAGTGGCGGACATTACTATTCGCAGCTCAAGCCTAAAAGGTATCGAGATTCCAGAATATTTAGTACCTTTAGCGATTGATGAGTTTCCCGTATTATTTATCGCTGCTAGCTGTGCCCAAGGTCGTACGGTGTTAACCGGTGCAAAAGAGTTGCGTGTGAAAGAGTCAGATCGTATCGCCGTGATGGCAGACGGTCTACAAACACTAGGCATTGATTGTACGGTGACTGAAGATGGCCTGATTATTGAAGGTAAAGGCATCGAAGGTAAGGGCAGTAACGTTAATGAAGTGAATAACAGCCAGCCTGTCTTTGGCGGCGGACATATTACCTCGCATCATGACCATCGTATTGCCATGAGTTTTGCGGTTGCCAGCTTACGTGCAGCGAAGCAGATTACCATTGAAGGCGTTGAAACCGTCAATACCAGTTTCCCAGGATTTGCTGAGCTTGCCAATCAAATTGGTATGTCTATCAAGGTCGATAATGGCGCGGCTTAATATTGAAGTTGTTAATTACCTGACAAAATATTATTAACTTCTAAAATTTAAAGCTTTATCTTCTGAATCTGTTAAAGTCCAAAAGCTAAATTTTAAACTTGTTATAAAATTTATTTAATAATAGTTGTTGTCGTGAGCAATGTGTTGATACTTAGTTGGTATCAACGCATTGCTTTTTACTTTCTACCCTCTACGTAGTAACCCTGCGCTCTTACTTTTATCATTTGATAATGGTTTAAAAATAGGTAAGGGCGCGCTTTGCTCTAAAAAGTTGTATCGTCTTATGGCCACTCAAAATGTTGTCAAAAAACCCGTTGCTCCTATTCAAACCACCAGACGCGGTATTGCCACCGCGCTAACAGCGTTCTTTATTTGGGGTGCATTTCCGTTATACTTTAAGCAGCTCGCTGCTTATGATGCGACCGAGATTATCGGCCATCGCATTATATGGACCTTTGCCTGCTTGCTTATCGTATTGGTGCTGACCAAGCGCTGGCAATGGATTGATACGCTAAAGCAAAACCCGAGATGGATAGCATTTTCTTTTATATCGGGTTTGATTATTGCCACCAACTGGCTTACTTATGTATGGGCGGTCAACCACGACCGCATTCTTGAGGCCAGTTTGGGTTATTTTATCGGACCATTGGTCGGCGTGGCGCTCTCGATGATTTTGTTTAAAGAGCGTTTGCGCCCCTTGCAATGGGTAGCTATTGGTTTTGCGCTATTGTCCGTGCTGATTCAAGTCGTTATGATTGGTAGCCTGCCATGGATATCGCTGATTTTAGCCTTTAGTTTTAGTACTTACGGCACCATCCAGCGCCAAACACCGCTCACGGCGGTCGATGCCATGTTTGTAGAAACCACCATGTTAGTACCGATCTGTTTATGGTGGTTTTGGCAAGCTGACGTGGTGAGTAGTCAGTTAAGTTTTTGGTTTACCTCAAACATTTGGCTGCTGATGCTGGCAGGTCCGATTACGCTGATACCATTATTGTTGTTTAATAAATCGACTAAGATGGTTGCTTTTAGTATTCTAAGTTTTATGAATTATCTGACCCCGACCTTTATTTTCTTCTTGGCGGTATTCTATTATAACGAGCCTTTTGATTTACATCGTCTGGCGGTATTTGGTTTGATTTGGCTTGGGTTATTATTATTCAGTATTGACCTATGGCGCCATCGTCCGAGTAAAGCGTTAAAAGCTGCGCGCCTGCGCGACGAGGCGTTATCGTAAAATTGTTTTAAAATAAAAGTATAATAAATAAGGATAAGCGCATGTTTCATACCGAATCTGATGTGGTATTTGTCAAAGGCTTAACAGTAGAGGCGGTGATTGGTGTCTATGCCTGGGAGCGCGCTATTACGCAGCCACTCCTGATTGACATAGCGCTTGAGACGGATATTAGTAAAGCGGCTGTGTCAGACGATGTTAATGATGCGCTCAATTACAAAGCGGTCTGCGATGATGTGAGCGCATGGTGCCAAGCCATTCAAGCGCAGCTGCTTGAGCATTTGGCTGGTCAAATCGCTGATAAGCTACTGGCAAAATATAACTGTCATAAAATAACGCTCAGCGTTGCCAAGCCAACTGCTATTCAACAAGCGGATGCGGTTGGGGTGCAGATCACCCGTTATGCCAAAGGCTCAATAGCCGAATCCAATGTAAACCAAGATAGTTAATCTGATGACACATAGAGCATTGGCTGATTTGAATCTTGAAGACTTAAAACAGTGCGCGCCTGAACAGCTGCAAACGCATTCTGTATCGGCAGTGCTGCTCGCCCTCGGTAGTAATTATCAAGCTGAGAAATACTTACCACGCGCTCGAGAACAGCTTGCGGCTTTAGGTGAAATACAGCTATCAACGGCATTTCAAAATCCTGATTTTACCGCGACACCTGAGCTACCAAAACCTGACTATACCAATCAGTGTGTTTATTTAACCCTTACATCTGCCATGACCCTGCAGCAGTTGCAGCAGACTTTTAAAAAAATTGAGAGTGATTGCGGTAGACAGCGTTGCTCTGAATCAATAAAAAACCCTATAAAAAAAGTCGCTATGGATATTGATATTTTACTAATAAAATTAGACGATAGAGAAAATAGCCTAAGCAATTATTTGGCGCCTAAAAAAATAGTCAAAAATTCAGAGCAATGGATAATCATGGCAGATCGTTATCCATTTAAGGCCCATGAAAGGGCAGGGGTTGAAGAGTTGATTTTGAGTGGGCTTTAAAGAAGTTAAATGCAGTGGCTGAGCTGTTATTAAGAATAAGTCAAAGCTATTAAATCCTTAGTATTTTCCTTCAAGTATCTCAAAATGAAAGCCGGGTACTACCCAGCTTTTATCTAATTCATATGGTTTAGCGCAAAAATCCTTACTGCGCCGTCAAACCACCATCAATAATAAATTCTGAACCTGTTGAGTAGCTCGATTCATCTGATGCTAAAAATAGCACCATACCGCTGACTTCTTCGGGCTGAGCCACACGTCTCATCGGAATGGTTTTGGCAAAAGCTTCAACTGCATCTTTGGTATCGCCTTGCATAATCATCGGGGTAGCGATGACGCCTGGGTGAATGGAGTTCACACGTATGCCATAAGGGGCGCACTCTAATGCCGCCGCTTTAGTCATACCGCGTACCGCAAATTTAGAATCGGTATAACCGATAGCGCCGCCAACCAAACCGTTAATCGATGATATATTGATGATAGAGCCTTGCTTAGCGGCTTTCATCGTTGGAATAACCGCTTTCATGCCTAAAAAGACCGATACTTGGTTAATCTCTAAAATCTTGCGATAGTCTTCCAAAGAAGTATCCAAGATAGATTTGTGCGTGGTAATACCCGCGTTATTTACTAAGACATCGATTTGACCAAATTTTACCTGTGTTTCTTTAACGACTTGTTCCCAATCATCTTCATTGGTGACATCATGTTTGATAAATAGCGCATCAGCGCCAAGTTCGGCGGCCAAGGCGTCGCCTTTATCAGAATTGATGTCGGTCAAGACGACTTTAGCACCCTCCGCCATACATAAACGCGCATGAGTTTCACCCATGCCTTGAGCTGCGCCCGTGATAATGATAACTTTGTCTTGTAAACGCGCCATGATAGTGCCTTTTTTTAATTATGAATAATAAAAGAGTATAAGACAAAATGACTAAATATTCATTAACAGTTATATAGTCTTGACTGCATATTTTATCTTTTAAACAATGTTTTTAAAGCATAGCTTTAAATCATGATAGTGAGAAAACGATGTACAACGATATATTGGATTTTTGTTTTAATGAGGCAGGTAGTGAGAAGTTTTTTGAAAAAGACTTAGCGTTTGATAAGTTATTAATAGAGCGCTACAGCGATATACTTGAGCAAGCAGCGGCGGCAGAGTTTTATACGTGGCGTAGCAGCATACAAGGGCGCTTAGCAGAAATTATTATATTAGACCAGTTCTCGCGCAATATTTACCGTAATACGCCAGCGGCTTTTGCCCAAGATGCGATGTGCCTTGTACTTGCGCAAGAGGCGGTGGCTGCCGGAGCATTAGAGGCGTTTGAAACGATTGATGAACGTAAGTTTGTATTGATGCCTTATATGCACAGTGAATCAAAACTGATTCATCAGCAAGCAGAAAGGTTATTTAAACAATATACCAATGCAGACAGCATAGATGCTGAGCTCAAACACAAAGTAATTATCGATCGATTTGGCCGTTATCCGCATCGTAATGACATTTTAGGACGGGTGTCGAGTAGCGAGGAAATAGAGTTTTTGACCCAGCCTGACTCGTCATTTTTATAAATGTTGTCTGTTAACTATAGTGAGTGAAAAGTAATATAGAGACATCACGCACTGCTGATATCAATTTTTCTTGCTTGCTGTGCCTGCGCAGACAGAGGCTACAAAAAATTGATATCAGCAATACCGTTGCGTTTTTAGAATATTTTGACGATAGTTAGTCGTTAAAGCGCTATTTGTCTATTGGTTAAAATAAAAAGAGACCAATTGAATTGGCCTCTTTTTATTTAATCTCCAAGCTAGCGAGCAATTTACTTCTGCTCAGTGCCAGCTGCATCCATATCAGCACGACCGATGACATCTAAGTCTTCTAAGCACAGTTTATCGTATTCTTTTTTGCAAAAGTTTGGGTCTATCTTGCACATGGCCGCTTGTAGTTGATCGAGTCGATTTTCCGACTGCTGGATATGTTCGAGCATTTTAGCAAAGGCTTCAGCCACTGGGTCTTGTGAAGAAGGGTCAATCCCATAAGCCTGAAACGCCGTCGCTCGTGCAGTGTTAGAAGTAGGGTCTGTTTCTTGCTGGTCAGCAGTTGCACCTGCTTGCGCGGCTTTTTCTTGTTGTTTGGCGTCCTGTACTTTGGTTGTAATAGGATTGCCTTTTTCGTCATGATGGTCTGAAATCATACGAGCGGCGCTACCAACCATCGTTGCACCTGCGGGTACGGGTTTGACCACCACCGCATTTGAGCCAATTTTAGCGCCTTTACCAACCGTAAATGGTCCTAATACTTTGGCACCAGCACCGACAATGACTCCGTCCTCTAAAGTAGGATGACGTTTGCCATTATTCCATGAAACGCCGCCAAGGGTGACGCCGTGATAAAGGGTAACGTCGTTGCCAATCTCAGCCGTTTCACCAATCACTACGCCGACGCCATGGTCAATAAAAAAACGCTTGCCGATTTTAGCGGCAGGATGAATCTCAATGCCAGTGATGATACGCGAGCCATAAGAAACGGCGCGCGCCGCCAGTTTTTGCTCATTTTGCCAAAGACAATGCGCGCCGCGATGTAAAATCAGGGCGTGAATGCCAGGGTAGGTCAAGATGACTTCTAGGCTATTACGCGCAGCAGGGTCGCGATTGAATACCGCTTCGACATCTTCTTGTAGGTCTTTTTTGATACGGGCAAGCGATTTGAACAAGGAGGTTGGCAATGACATAAAGCGTCCTATCGATTGTCAGAAAAATACTGTCAGGAAAATAGTGTCAGAAAAATCACAATGACATCTTTTAAAGTTATAACAGCTTTGAGTTGTAAAATACAGTGTTGTCTTATCTGTGTGGCTCAGGCTTCTATCTGTTCAAAGACAAGTCCCGCAAATAAATGCTAAATGGCGCTAAAAACGTAATGATAAAACCATTTTTCTAATGTTTGCTAAGCTTAGCAATCAGTGCGCTTAATAGCTGATACTCTTTTTGATCCAGCTGCACGCGTGAGCCAAGTCGCGACAGTCGCGCTGGCAAGGATTTTAAATGTTCACTGTCTGCTAAGCCGCGTTGAACCATCAAGTTGGTGGTACGCTGAACGAGCTGTTGTAGTTGCTGCTGGGTGATGGCCGGCTCATCCCATTGTTGACGTAAATGCACGTCTAATATGGGCTGAACTGGGTTTACATCGTCTAAGCTTTCATCAGGGTTTTGAGCATGGGTTTGCGCATAAGCAAAGATAAAGCTGGCAATGACCTGTACGGCAGAGGCAACATTGAGCACCGGATAAGCGGGATTGGCATCGATTTGAATATGATAATCGGCGTACGCCAGCTCTTCGTTGGTCAAACCGCGGTCTTCACGACCAAATAAGATAGCGATGTTGGGCTTGCTAATAGCTTGCGGGCTTTCACTATTATTTGCTAAATTAAGCGCAGTTTGCTTATCGATAAAGTCAAACATGATGTTGGCCGCTTGCGTCGGTGTGACCACAGGACGCGGCATGTGACGGCTACGGCTGCTGGCCGCAAATACCAGCTGGCAATCCGCTATCGCCGATTCTAACGTCGGCGTTATGGTGGCTGACATTAATAATTCACTACCGCCTGCCGCGTGCGAAACACTGATTTCATCAATGGGCAGCTTGGGGTCAACAACGGTCAGACGCGATAGACCCATGGTGTGCATGGCGCGCGCCGCTGAGCCAATATTGGCAGGTAAAGTGGTATTGACCATGACAATTTGTAAGGAAGACAGATAATCGCTTACCGTAAGACTGCCGGTTGAGAGCGCTAATTTTTTCGATGGCATCAAAGTTGAGGCAGAGTCGTTACGCATTATAGCCCCAGTCTTTGTTTGATTTCTTGTTCAACCCGTTGCAATGCTACGGCGACGTCTTCAACTAAACCAGCTTGGTCACCAATAAGGCGCTCACGGCACGCTTCTTGTAATTGGCTACTAAGGCGAGTTAACTGAGTCGCACCCAAATTGGCACTGGCACCTTTTAGCGCATGCGCAAGCTCATAGCCGTTGGCATTATCCTTTTCTTGTTGTGCGCGTCTTAGTTTGACAATGCGCTCGTGACTGTCGGTAAAAAACACTTGTATCAAATCAACAAAGTCCTCTTCTAACAACTCACGCATGTCATCAAATTGCTCGTCATTGATAATCTCATCATCGTTTTGCGTATTTGTATTGTTAGGATGTTCAGTCATAATCATGTGTCCAATATTTTAAAAGTTAAAGGCTCAGCTTAGCTACTATAAAGGTGTTAGCTATAATGAAAATGTAAATTGTCTTCATTAACCATGCTCTTTAATTGCTGCAAATTGTCATCGTTAGGGTAGATGCGCCAATGCTCAGATAGCCCGACATTGGCAATACCGTATTCTTCATAAATGCTCAGCCCAAGCGGCAAGCAGTTATCATTAATAGAATCATCGGTGTTGCTAAGGGCATTATTAGCATAGCCGCCGTTTTGCAGCGCATCTTGATGCATGTCATTTTCTAGCGCCAATAAATCATTGCCGTTTTCATCGTATAAGCTGCCGCCCATCGCTGGATCGTAAGCGCCGTTTGCACCGCCGTTATTACCTTTCTCGTCCTGCTCATCGTGATAAGACAAGCGCGGCGCTGGTATGATGTCTGCTTGAGCGGATTTTAGCAAAGGCTGCATACGTGTGAGCAGATTAATATCGCTACCGTGGACTTTGATGCTAATTTTTTTCATCCAACGCAGGCGTGCATCAACCATACTCATGGCATTATCAAGACGGGCAAAAATGCGCCCGTCACGCTCACGGATACTGCCTTTAATGACGACGACTTCATCAATCTTCAACTGCTCTTTTACACGGTTAAAGCGCTCGGCATAACAGCTGACTTCTAGACGTGAGGTGCCATCGTCTAAAGTGATGACGTTACGCGTACCGAAATTGGCAATATCGATAATCAAACCCGCAAAGTAGCAGCTACCGTTATAACCCGTGTCTGCCAGCTTATCGAGGCGAGCGCCGGAGGTATAACGTTTAAGCTCATCGCGATATTCATCGATAGGATGTCCAGTTAAGTATAAACCTAAGGTATTTTTTTCCGCTTTTAGACGATGTTTATCACCCCAAATCAGCTCTGGTGTCATGATCAGTGGTGGCGCTGCGACCACGCCATCCATTTCACCGAACAAGTCCATCATGCCAAGCTCATTGTTTTGGCGGTCTTGTTCCGCAGCTTGTACGGCGCTTGGCAGTTGACTCATCAGCGCCCCGCGAATCTCGTATGCTTCGTCGCTTGGCAAGTCTGGTCGTAAAGTCGCGGCAAAATCATCAAAACAGCCCGCACTGACTAAGGCTTCCAATGTACGTTTATTGACTTTTTTAATATCAACGCGGCGGCAAAAGTCGTATAAATCTTTAAACGGTCCTTCACGTCGGCGCGCCTCAACGATAGACTCAACCGCACCTTCACCAACACCTTTAATCGCACCCAAGCCATAAATAATATTGGTCGGCGTATCGGCGACAAAATGCCACTCACTACGGTTTACCGATGGATTAACGACGGTTAAACCGAAGTTTTCGCGGCAATCATTGATAAAGAACACCACGTTATCAGTGTTGTTCATATCAGAGGTGAGTACCGCCGCCATAAATTCGGCAGGGTAGTACTGCTTTAAATAAGCCGTCTGATAAGCAAGGACGCCATAAGCAGCAGAATGCGAGCGGTTAAAACCGTAGCCAGCAAACTTTTCCATCAAGTCAAAGACGCCGCCCGATGTCGTTTCATCGATGCCTTGCGCGGTCGCACCCGTGACAAAAATATCGCGCTGTTTGGCCATTTCCTCAGGTTTTTTCTTACCCATGGCGCGGCGTAGCATATCAGCGCCGCCCAAGCTGTAGCCTGCCATGACCTGCGAGATTTGCATCACCTGTTCTTGATAGACAATAACGCCGTTGGTATTTTCTAAAATTGGCTCAAGGTTAGGATGGTCATAAATGACTTCCTCGCGGCCATGCTTACGGTCGATATACATCTCAACCATGCCTGCATCGAGTGGACCCGGACGATAGAGCGCACACATGGCAATGACGTCTTCGATATTGGTTGGTTGTAATTTGGATAGATATTTTTTCATACCCATACTTTCTAACTGAAAGACAGCCGTGGTTTTGGCTTCTTGCAGCAGCTTATAGGCTTTTTTGTCGTCTAAAGGCAAGTCCTCTAACACCAAGGCATCTTTGCCCTCGCGGGCGCGGCGCAGATTGATGTTTTCTACTGCGGCGTTAATCACCGTTAAGTTACGTAAACCCAAAAAGTCAAACTTGACCAGCCCAACGGCTTCGACGTCGTCTTTATCAAACTGACTGACGCGGTGACCTTCGTCATCACAGTAAATCGCGCTAAAGTCAGTAATTTTATGGGGAGCGATGAGGACGCCACCCGCATGCTTACCAACGTTTCGACAGACGCCTTCGAGTTTAATCGCCATTTCCCAAATCTCAATGGCATCTTCATAGTCCATATTATCGGGGTTGGAGATTAAGTCTTTTAGCTGCGGCTCTTGTTCAAGTGCTTGGCTAAGCGTAATTCCTGGGGTTTTTGGAATCAATTTGGAGATTTTATTGGCCAAAAAGTATGATTTGCTTTGTACCCGCGCCACGTCTCGTACCACCGCTTTTGCTGCCATGGTACCAAAGGTAATAATTTGCGACACCGCTTCACGGCCATAGGTTTGTGCCACATAATCAATCACGCGGTCACGACCTTCAATACAAAAGTCAATATCGAAATCGGGCATAGAGACACGTTCGGGGTTTAAGAAGCGCTCAAAGAGTAAGTCGTAATGAATGGGGTCGAGGTCAGTAATATTGAGCGCATAAGCGACCAAAGAGCCAGCACCAGAACCACGACCGGGTCCAACCGGTACGCCGTTGGCTTTTGCCCAGCGGATAAAGTCCATGACGATTAAGAAGTAACCTGGGAAGCCCATCGATAAGATAACTTCAAGCTCATATTCTAAGCGCTCATCGTACTTTTGGCGAAATTCACTCCAATTGTCAGTACGTGCTTCAATCGGAAAGAGCTTATCCAATCGATGATTAAGACCGCGTATTGATTCTGCGCGGAAAAACGATTCAATCGTTTCACCTTCGGGCACGGGAAATTCAGGTAGGACATTAATGCCAAGGGTCAAGGTCACATTACAGCGCGTGGCTAAACGTAAGGTATTATCAATGACCTGCGGAATATCAGCAAACAGCGCCGTCATTTCCTGCTGGGTTTTTAAATACTGCTCATCTGAATACAGCCGTGGACGATTGGGGTCGGCAAGGACATACGAGCCTGCGATACAAACGCGCGCTTCGTGAGCGTCAAAATCATCTTGCTCTAAAAAGCGCACATCGTTGTGAGCAATAATAGGAATACGATGCTTGGCACCGGCATGAATAGCCGCTTTTATAAAAGCGTCTTCGCCCGAGCGATTGGTGCGCTTGATAGCGAAATATAAGCGATCACCAAACTGTGCTTGCCATTCTGTCAGCAGCTCGTCAGCTTTTTCTGGCATAGAACTCACCAATGCCTGACCGACATCGGATTTTTCGGTAAATAAAACGATGACACCAGCGGCGTGCTCTAAAACATGGCGACGCTCAACGACTGGCACCCCATGATTGGCAGCATCGGCGCGCCCCTCGGTAAAGCCAAGCGAGACGATACGGGTGATATTTTGATAACCCTCATTGTCCATCGCCAGTAGCACCAAGCGCGTGTCCTCATTATCCATAATGATTTCACTGCCGATAATGGGCTTGATACCCGCGCCTAAGCAGGCACGATAAAATTTCACCGTCGCATAAAGGTTGGATAAATCAGTCAATGCCAGCGCACTCTGATTGTCCGCCGCTGCCGCTTTAATCAGCGGCTTGATACGCACGATAGAATCGGTAATGGAATATTCGCTGTGGATACCAAGGTGTACAAATGCCATAGAAGACTCTTACTGGTGCAATCAAAAGGGAATAAGCTGTATGATAATAAATTTTTTATTATCAATACCTTATGGTTTTTTAAGAAGTGATAGGACGCGAAAATTGATATTTTGAGCTTTTAAAGCTGGTCGTCAATAATAGCATTATTTGGCGCAGACAGCCACCGATTCAAACGTATAAGAGAGAGGGCGAGGGTAGAAAAAGCAAGTTTAATCAGGATTAAACAGTTTTAATGAGTTTAGCCAAAAATGCCCTCTATAGGGTTAAGAATAAAGAATAGAGGGCAAGATAAAGGCTAGAGAAGGGCATTATTTGCAATCGTTTTTAAAAGATTAACTTTTAAAACAAACTATCAAATTTTAATAACCCACTACCGCGGCATCGACGATACGTGGGTCAGAAGAACCATAAACGCCATTTGGGGTAAGCATAATCGACTGGGTTGAACCCATCGCTGCTTGCGGGCTAACCTTATGCCCCATTGATTCTAGTTTTTTAACCGTATCAACATTTAAGGCTTTTTCGATACGAATTTCATCGGGCAGCCATTGGTCGTGGATACGCGGCGCGTGTGTGGCTTCAGCGATATTCATATCGTGGTCAATGACGTTGGAGATGACTTGCGTGACGGTAGTAATAATGCGGCTACCACCGGGGCTGCCGGTAACGATATAAGGTTTGCTGTCTTTGAATACCAGCGTCGGGCTCATCGAAGACAACGGGCGTTTATTGGCCTCGACCGCATTAGCGTCGCCGCCAATTAAACCATAACCATTGGGCACGCCGGGTTTGGCAGAAAAATCATCCATCTCATTGTTTAACAAAATCCCTGTCCCTTCAGCGACAAGCCCTGTGCCATAAGAAAAATTCAGCGTATAAGTATTGGCTACGGCATTGCCGTCTTTATCAACGATAGAAAAATGCGTGGTTTGATCGCTCTCGTATGGTAATGGATTATTCGCTTTAATCGTTGCTGCGGGTGTGGCTTTATTAGGATTAATTAAGCTACGTAATTTATCGGCATAAGCTTGTGAGGTTAAGCCGCTGGCAGGTACATCAATAAAATCAGAATCACCCAAATACTCGGCGCGATCGGCATACGCTAATTGCATCGCCTCGCTCATCAAGTGAATGGTTTGCGCGCTGTTTTGTCCGTAGTCTTTTAGTGGATAGCCTTCTAAGATATTTAAAATCTGCACGATATGAATACCACCAGAGGACGGCGGCGGCATGGATACAATCTCATAACCACGATAATCGCCTTTAACGGGCACGCGAGCAATCGCCCTGTAATTGGCTAAGTCTTGCAAGCTCATATTGCCGCCTGCTTCATTGACGGCTTTGACCAATTTACGCGCGGTTTCGCCTTTATAAAAACCATCAGACCCTTTTGCGGCAATCAGTTTAAGTGACTTTGCCAGCTCAGGTTGACGTAGTAGCTCACCCGGCTGATAGGCGCTGCCATCTGGTTTAAAAAATATCTTTTTGGTACTTGGCCATTTTTGTAAACGGTCACTCAACGCTTCTAATGATTCGGACAAGCCAGCGGTGACTTCAATACCGTTTTCTGCCAGTGCAATCGCTGGTGCCATAACTTGCCCACGGCTCATGGTGCCGTGATTGTCTAGCGCTTTAAGCAAGCCTGCTACGGTGCCCGGCACGCCAACCGCTAAACCATGATAGCGGGATAAATCACTGACCGCATTGCCGTCTTTATCGAGATACATATCACGCGAGGCGCTACTCGGCGCTTTTTCGCGATAGTCGAGTGCAACCGTTTTGCCTTGCTTAGCGTCATAAATCATCATAAATCCACCACCGCCGATGTTGCCCGCACGCGGCAACGTAACCGCTAACGCAAAGCCAACGGCGACAGCGGCATCAACGGCATTACCGCCATCTTTTAAAATCTTTAAGCCGATATCAGAGGCAAGCGCTTCTTGGGTGGCGACCATGCCGTTTTTTGCCCAAACAGGGTGATGAATGGCGTCTTCAGAATAGATAGCTTGGTCGGTTTTGGCTGTCTTGCCACTAACGACGGCTGTGCCTGTGGCGGTAGTGGGCGCTAGAGTAGAGGATTTCGATTTTGTAATGCGCTGAGTCTCGGACAATACAGTCGGATTATCAGCCATAATCGCTAAATTAATCGCACTGGTATTAATCGAGGTTGGATTAATAGTGGTTTTTGCGGTCGTAGGTTTGGTTTCTGCGGCATAAGCAGAGACAGAAATTAATAGAGTGCTGCTTATCAATAAGATAGCAGTTTTGATTTTTGTTTTATAACGAGAAGTATCACCGTGAACGTTTTGATGGGTTTTTGAGAGTGATTGGCGCATCGTAAATTCCTTTTTACGTAGATAAGAAGATAAGGTCTTATTGTGCTTGCTATTCATGAAATACACAAATTGCTTCAACTAAAAATAATGCAAATATTCATCATTGTATGACAACGAAAATTTGTTATGAGCTTTACTTTAGCAAAATCTCTAGAGGTTATTATGAATAAACCAATCGTCAAATTTTAGATTGTACCAAAGGCTTAGACATTATTAATGAAAACTATAAAGCGCATATTTGCTTGTAGTAAAGACCCTTGTATACAGAAAGAGCATATTTGATGGCGATTTTTTAATTTTTGCAATAACAACAATGCATTAGCTTTTAGAGAATTGAGAGCGCTTCAATATTTATCTAAGCAGCTTATCATTTTTGCTGAAAATAATTCCTTTGCGTTACTAATCTGTAATATATTGTGTTGTAAATAGCAGCCTTAATACTGCCTTCACAATTGTTTATCAGCTTGGATAAAGGGATTTTTATGTCACCGCTTAGCTCTTCTAAACGCACCTTGCTGCCTCATTTTCAAAGCTTGGTAGCTCAATCATTCACAAATTATAAAAAGTCTTCTACTAAGTTTGCTGTCTGCGTGCTTTATACGCTTACTGCTGCAAGTGCCACCGTGACGTTAATGGGTTGTCAAACGACGACAGGCTTATCATCACAGTCCAATTTATCCATGACAGGCATAGATTTTAGTATTGCTGATACTCAGCAAAACCAAACTCAGGGCAAAATGTTTAATAGCAAATTGGATAAGAATGCTGAACGTTATCAGCGTTTATTTGACCAAACTAAAAGCCCAAACCCAGAAGTGCAAGCTAAGGCACGTCTACTGAGCGCTATTCGTCAGCATTTAGCGACGGAGCACGTGTCAGTATCGCAGGCTAATTATCATTCAACTCCCTATATTAAAGCCGATAGTATTGACGCTGGCTCAAGCAGTTTTTTTAGAACATTGCTCGAGCTGTATCTTTATAACAGTGCTACTGATGAAGATATTAATGAGTATGAAAATCTAGCAGAAGCAGATGAGGCGGCGGTCGAAGAAGACATTGACGGCTATAATGATATTGAGGATAACGATCAGGTTTATAGTGGCGATTCTGCCTTTGAAGCGGTGGCTGCCGCCGTCGCTGCGCGCACTGCCGAAGAAGAGCGTCATTACGATGAGTATGGCTATGATCAAAATGGCTATGATGAGGAAGGTTATGATCAAAACGGCTACGACGAATATGGCTATGATAGTGAAGGTTATGATGAATATGGTCACGATAAGTATGGTTACGATACAGAGGGCTATGACGAGAATGGCTACAATGAATACGGCAATCAGAGAGATGATAGTCCATACGAGAGCGACGCTGGTGGTTTGTTATCTAATTTAAGTCGCGTCAAATCAAAAGATTGGTTACGTAACTATGAAGACATGCAAGCCAGTAAAACGGCAAAGGGTATTCAAGATGAAAACGCTGTTCGTGCTTATCCGGGGTTAATGACCAATCTTATCAATATGTTTATCCGTACCCCTGAACAAGTTCAGGCAATGAATGCCTACCATTATCAATACCTGACTCTCAATAGCGTCAGTCATTATAAGCCCAAACAAAAGCAGCTACAGAGTGTCTACAGCTACGACTATGTTGCGCCGACCATCCATTCATCGATTCAACTACCGCTTGCTCTTGATTTTAACAAAGGGGCAGCGACGATCGATCCATCGGCATTGATGCCTATCTTGGCGCTAGCCAATCCTGAGCATACGCCGTTACCCGAGCAAATGACTACCCATACGGTGAATTTTGGTTTACCTGAAGCGGTTACTTCTATTGCTCAAATACCGCCAAGCGTTATTTATGATGCGGTCATTAACGCCGTACAAAACAGTATGGCGGAATTAGAGCCAGAATATTTCAGTGCTGTAGATATACGGGATGATGAGTTTGCTAAAGAGGTAGGCGCTGATAGGGCGGTTAAAGTCTATTTTGGCAGTCGTCAAAGCGGCGAGATGATAGGCAAAATATTTAAAAACATCTCACGCTCGCTGCAAAAGCATATTGACCAAAACCCACAAAACTATCCTGATGATCATGTGTTGAAAGCTGCGATTGCTAAGATGGAATTATATAACAAAGGCTATCAAAGTGCAGATGTTGGCGGATTGCTACAGCTGATAGAAGCGGTGAGTCCTATTTCTTTTAATCATATTAATTACTATTATTTAGATGGCTCAGACCATTTATTGGCAAAACAGCAACGAACCAATATCGGCAGTGACTTTTTTGGTTCACAAAACACGGTCTTGAATCAGACGCGCTATGATAATGCCAGCTTTAATCAACACCCATTAGCGACATTGTTGGCACAGTCTTTTGGCGCAGAGGCACCGGTCGCTATCGATGGCAATGCTTGGCTTGCAGCACAGCGTCAGCAAAAAGAGAGGTTAGAGAAAGCACGTTATGCGCGTTATGATTATGTGGAAGCAACTGAGGCAGGAGTAACTGAGGAAAGTGTGGATTATGCTGATGATGATGCCACAGACACAGCAGAAGACACCTTGTTTTAAGCCCCTCGTTTGATGATAGGCGCTGATACGCTGATATATTTTCAGTATCCATCATCGTCGCCCAACGCTTAGCAACATATAACGCTTAGCAAAATATAACGCCTTTCAAGGATAGAGAAAATGAAAAAATTAAATGTGGCTTTATCCATTAATACAGCAAAGCAGATAAATCCCTTGTGCTCTAAATCAATGATGACGATAAGCTCTTTATTTTCTAGTGCATTGGTTTCTAGTACATTAGTTGCCAGTACATTATTGATAACGGCTTGCCAGTCTACCAATGTATCTAACAATCTTGGTCAATCAAAAAATTTACAGGCAGATAATGCGCCAAGCGTTGCAAAAAACGCATTGGCCAGCGCATTACAACAGCAGCGCCGCCAGTCTTTTGCTTATCATAGTAATATTGAGATTAGTAATGAGCATCAATTTACAGCTATCGATAGCTCAAAACTGGTGGCATCAGACGATGTTGATAGCTATTGCGAAGATAATCACGATCAAGCTTATGCAGCCTTATTAACAAAGGCAGAAGCACAGAAAAAAGAGGTTGCGTCGATTGATTACGCGCCCCAGCGTGAGGCACTTAAGCAATCGTACCTAGCCTGCTCAGCAGCCTATGAAGCATGGGCTGAGGTCCACTATGATAGTACGGCTTATAGCGTTGAGGAAGCAGCGGAGGACGTGGTAGACGCGGCGGCCGAGGTCGCGGTGTCAGCATCATCTGCTATAGATTCTGCTAGCGCCGCTACCATCTCACCTTATTACCAAAAGCTATTTAATGAATATGACAGCAAAAAATCTACACTAGATATCAAAAAATCGCAATTACTGGATGCTTATCTGCTAAAGCCATTATCTATGAATGCGCAGGGTGTTTATCAGCCGCTGGCAGGCAAGTTTACCATGCTGGGTAGTGCGCAGTATTCGGCGCGTAACCATCATAGTAGTATCAATCAACCTATTTATATCGATTTTAAAACTGGTATCCTCTATCTGTGGGCGGACAATTTTGCTTTGCTGACATCAAAGCTGGCCGATGATAAGTTGGGCACCAAATGGCAAAATAAATGGCTAAAAATAGCCCTTGATGATGGTACGTTACCGAAAGATTTTGGTCGTGCCGTAATAAAAAGCCACATTCAAGCAGAAGACAGCATCTATGTCAAAGCTGATGTGAGCCAGTTTGATTTTATTGCTCCAAATATTTTGACGTCGCTATCACCCAAATTACCTGAAAAGCAGCTAGCACCCATGCTCAATAGTGCCAAAATCATTCGCCGTGTCCAAAGTAGTGCGAGCGATGAACAGGCATATAAAGACTATATGGGCACCTTCTATAAACTCATCACTCAGCAATATCCTGAGCTGATAACCCAAAATGTTTCTGATACGCAAGATGACCTTTATCCTACGGACAGTAAAATCACCAGTAAATCGATGGTCAAACAAGTTTTAGTAAAAATGAAAGATTTTGCTGATGATAAAATGCTGAGAACACAAGAAACAGGTTTACTCGAAACACACTCACCGACTTTATCTGCAGCTGCAAATCTGCCTGTGCAAAAATTATACGGTTTTAGTAAAGGCGGTCAATTGCAATGGCAGCACAGTCGCCATTACCTATCAACCGATGCCAGTGATGAAACAAGTGGTGAGTCAAATGGTGAGTTGAGTATGGAAACCACAAAAAAGAGCAGTCTCATTGTCGATGCCCTTACGCAATATATGCCTATCCGTGCTCAAGATAAGGCGTTTCCCAACTTACCGAGTAACAGTCAGATACCAACCGCCAATAACAGCATTGATTTAAAAGAATATAGCGCTGAGCTTGGCGAGTATTATCGTCAAGGTAATGGTACCGCAATGGGCAAAATGCTCTTTAACATGCTACCAATGTATCAACAGCGTTTTGGTTCGGTAGAATAAGTGTCGGGCGCTAAATTTTAGGTTTATAGTCCATTTAAATGAGTGAAGTACTTATAGAAACAATAAAAAAACGCACCGGTTAACCGATGCGTTTTTTAGAATATATCTTTTAAATATAATATTTTTCATTAAGAGTGGCCGTCAATGACACATCTTACTGCCAGTACTGACCTTACTGCTGGTGTTTGCTGTGCATCTGACGGTTTTTTGAACCATGATGACCTTTTGCTTTTCTTTCTAATTTTAATTGCGCCATTTTTTGACGTTGTTCAGGCGTTAGCACTTGTGCGATAGCATGCTCAGTTTGCACGCGTTCAATAAAGCGCTGCTTGGTTTTTGCCGCTTGTTGATCGGCTAGGCGGTTAACTGCTGCGGCATCTAAGGTTTTGGCATTGGTCAACGTTTGCATTTGTTGTTGCATTTGCGCGCGCTCTGCTTGATATTTGCTACGGTCATTTTTGTTGCTACTGTATTTTTCTTGCATAATAGCTTTGATTTGTGCCTGCTGAGTCGCTGTCAAATCCAACTGCGCCATAGCGCCTCTCATGCCACCCTCATGCATACCACCTTTGTGCATGCCGTTTTTCATGCCAGCTTTGTGATGTTTTTGCATGTTGGTTGTTGTTGCTGGCGTCGTATCGGTGGTGGCGTTGACACTGGTACAGCCTGTAACCGTTAAGACGCTAGATATCGCGAGTACTGAGCCTATGATTAATTTTTTCATTATGATTACCTTCAGTTATGGTGCAAACGTTAATTATTACAAAAAGAGGTTTTTTATCTGATAATTAATGATTAGCAAGTGTCCCGGATAGCCACTATGAATCATTAATTGCCATCAGTATTTGTTGCTGATAGCCGCTATCATACGACAGCTAGAAGTTGCGAACATTTATGAAATATTAAGAAAGGTAACGTTTGTGGCGCATTGATGGATGCTTGCCTGATAATATCAGCCATACTATGGCATGCTTAGAATCATTTGACTGAACAGCAATAAAGTAGAAAGGAGAGGAGGAGGATGGCAAATATTTTATTGGGTGATGATGATGAAGAGTTGACCCAACTGCTGCAAGAGTATTTGCATAATCATGGCATCCAAGGTGACTGTGTGCATGATGGCGAGGCGGTCATCGAACGCTTAAAATCAGCCATGCATGATAGTGCGCCTTATGATTTATTGGTACTCGATATTATGATGCCAAAGATAGATGGGCTCAGTGTCCTGCGTCAGCTGCCAGCGATTAGCGATATTCCAGTGATTATGTTGACGGCAAAAGGTGAGGAGATTGATCGTATTATTGGGCTGGAGCTTGGTGCCGATGATTATATTACCAAACCGTGTAACCCGCGTGAGCTGCTGGCACGTATTAACGCAGTGATTAAACGTAGCCGTATTACCGCATCGGGTGCTGCCGCCTCAGAGCACTTGCCACTGCCAGAGAGCCGGTTGCATTTGGACCAAAATCAACGACTTTGCCAAATAGATGGCGTCGAGTTACAAGTCACAGGAACAGAGTTTGACTTGTTGGTGGCGTTACTTAAACAAAAAGGCGAGGTGGTCAGCAAAGCGTGGCTGTCACAACATGTCTTACAGCGTGAGTTGCAGCCGTTTGATCGCAGCCTTGATGTGCATGTGTCGCGCCTGCGTAAAAAACTGCAACCTTTTCATGACGAGCCTATCAAGGCAATTCGTGGTAAAGGTTATCAGCTGGTGCTGTAATGACGGACGCATCGATGCTTACCTCGACATTCAAGCCAAGAATCACGCTATTTTGGCGACTATTTCTCAGTCTGTTATTGACGGTACTCATCACCTCTATCATCTCTGTTATGGTAGAACGTTGGCTCAATGGTAAAGAGCTCAGCGCTCGGATGGACGTGCAAATTGACAGTCTTTTACTCAAGCGCCAAGAAGTGGTTGCGGCGCTACAGGCTGGTGATTTATTAGCAGTCAGGCAACTTTACCGGCAAGACCGCCGGCTGATGAGTCAAATCAGGATTTATGATGAGCAGGGCGCTATTATTTTTCCGCGCTATCGCTATAGAGAAGAGCGTCAAACAAACGGTCAGGAAGTGGCGCGTGACTTGCCATCGCATCCCATTTCTGGCAATCGTAGAGCGCATCATGATAAAAATGATAGCGCCTACGAAAAGCCCTCTTTTATTAATGCAATCCTGCATCCAGCGATGCCGAATAGAGAAGTAATTTTTGACCCTAATAATCGCCCAGAACTGGCAGATATCACCGTAGATTTGCCAGACGGGCAAACGGCCATTATACAATTGCGCCCGCACCTGCGTTTTGCTGATGTCTTGGCGCTGCAACGCGGTAATTTTACCGTGCGTTTGCTTCTCATTATTCTGTTTAGCGTGTTGGTCTGCTTTTGGCTCAGTCGTACGCTGACGCAGCGCATTGGTCGAGTTCAAGATACCGTGCACCGTATGATCGACGGCGATTATCAAGCCAATCCGCAGTTATCAACATTGGGCTCTGACGAGCTAGGTTTATTGGCAAAAGATGTGGCTTTATTATCGACTCGATTGGCTGAGAGTGAGCTTGCGCGCAAGCAGATGCTCAGTGATATCTCGCATGAGCTGCGCTCGCCACTGGCGCGCCTTGATGTGGCTACTGAACTGACGCGTGACTTTTCACCCGATGCTAGCCGTTACCTTGACCGTATCGATAAAGAGTCGACACGCATGAATGAGCTGATTGAGCAAATCATTCATATTCAATCTCTGCAAATGCAGCAATATACCATCGATAATCTAGAAAATGATGCCGTAGACATGGTTGAGCTCATCACTGAGATTGGCAAAGACGTTTGTTTTGAGTTTCAGCATAAAGATGTACGCTGGCAATGGACGCCGCCAGTTGCTTTATCATCGTCATTTGATACGTCTTTGACTGTGCTTGGTAATCAAGAACAGTTGCATAGCGCCCTTGAAAATATCATTCGAAATGCTTTTATGCATACTCCTGCAGATTCGACCGTTACTGCTGAAGTCACAAAAGCAAGGCTCGATAATAAAAGAGATGCCATTCAAATTAGCATCACAGACGAGGGCGGCGGGGTAGCAGAAAAAGACTTAGAGCGTATTTTTCAGCCCTTTGTACGCCTTGATAGTGCTCGCCACAGGGAAACAGGTGGCTATGGGTTGGGATTGGCCATCGTCCATGCGGTCGTTGTCGCTCATAAAGGCCAAATTAATGTTTGTAACCGCAAAGATGGTATTCAAGGCTTGGTGGTACAGATAGTGCTGCCTATTCAATAAAAGTAAACAATATTTATTATGCCTTTAAATTCATAGAATTAGGAAGAATTAGCGTACCAGAATAACAGGCGATAAGGTGCTGGCAATGATTTCTGTCGTGGTACTGCCCAAAAATAAATGCTGAAGCTTAGAGCGTCCATAAGCGCCAATGACGATGATATCGATGTTGTTTTCAAATTGAAAGCTGAGTAAACCCTCAACCGCATCAAGTTCTAAGAGCTGATGGGTATCGACGCTAAAACCCGCTGCCTGTAAGTGTGCAGCCGCGTTATCAAGGCTTTTTTTAGAGGCTTCGTTATGATGACCGACCATAACGATATGACCTTGTAAGCCTTTTAACAGGTTGCTCTTTGCAAGCACGTGTATGGCATTTATCGCCGTTTTACTGCCATCAAATGCCACCATATATGACTGCGGCTCTTTAAATTTCTCTGAACAAATCAACACCGGTATGTTCGAGGCGCGGGCGACCGTTTCGATTTGACTGCCGATATTGATACGACTGTTTTTATGGTCCTCACCGCGCCGTCCCATGACTATGGCGCGATTTTTTTCCTGAAAATGCTCAATCGCTGGCAGCAGTTTACCGCGGCGTTGATAAATGCAAACCTTCATATTTTGAAAGCCATTTTGAATATGACTTTTTGCATCTTGTACCAAGGCATTGCTGTAGTTGTTGACCACCTGCGCCCTTTGCTCATCGAGTTCCGATAACTCATCGAGCAAAAACTGGCGACTATTAATGCCAATAGCACCTGATAAATCGCGTCTGACCGAAGCTGCTACGTCGCTCACGTGCAATAAAGCTACTGAGATATCCAGTTTGCTTGCGTACCACGCGGCATAATCACAGACTGAGCCAGTCACCGCTGAACCATCAATACAAGCCAAAACGTGCTCTTCCGTTATCATAATCTGTCCTTAGTTTTGCATTTATCTTTTGATAAGCCGACCTTTTCATCACATTAAAAATGATCTAGTAGGGGTCATCATCTTACCTCAAATATAGTCATGGCAAGATTAAAGCGCTAGGTTTTAAATGCCTTTTTATAAATATAATTTTCTTTAATTATAGAACAATATTTCACTAAAAAATATTGGTTCTACTAGAATTATAATTAAATATCAGGTTTTATGGCTGATATAAAATAATCTTCTATTTAAAAACACGGTCACTTTTTAGAGAGTGTTAAATAAGCACACAAATTACAAACCAACTCTTAATCCCTGAAGATTTATAGTTAATAGTTATACGATTATTAAAGTAAGAAAAATAATATTTATGTTTGTTCTTATCATTTTATTTAAAATAAGCGCTATCTTTTAGAGGTTTGCATTTGCTAACTCATTAAAAGTCAAAGATATAATTCTCTTTAACACCAAGCGCTTATCTAGGTTTCTCCATAAATTTGGCAGTTAAGCACCCTCTATCCCTATTAGACTTCCATCAAGACTAAAATTAATCTTAGAGTATTTTTAAAATTTAGTTAATAGTATTTTTAATTACTGTATAGTTATTTAAGATTTTTTAACTTTACATAGCTAAAAAGCTTCAAGTTATTGCTTTAGAAATAATCAAAAAACAAATCTTATCTCTTGTAATTTTATGAACTATTGTTAATTAATGAAAGTAGTCTTTAAGGACGTAAATTAAAATTTAAGACAAGCAACTTGTCTTTTATACCAAAGTTGTTAATATACTCCATTGTATTTTATTGCTGTTTCGGTATCAAACGTCTCATTATTTTGAGGGTTTGGTGTTAATAGGGAAGTTACTAGGAAAAAAGGTATGAGTGCAATTAGCCACGAAGAGCGCGTTCGTCACGAAGGTTTGCGTGAAAAAATCATGTCAGCAGAGCAAGCAGCAACATTTATCTTGCATGATATGAATGTTGGAATGAGCGGTTTCACAGGGGCAGGTTATCCAAAAGCCGTCCCAGCTGCGTTAGCAGAGCGTATAAAAGCGGCGCAAGCTCGCGGCGAAGAATTCAAAATCGGTTTATTAACCGGCGCATCGACCGCTGCAGAATGCGACGGCGTCTTGGCTGAAGCCAATGGTATCAAGATGCGCACGCCTTATCAGTCAGAGCCTGCGCTACGTAAGCAAATCAACGCTGGCGAAACGCATTATTTTGACATGCATTTATCACACGTCGCTCAGCAAAGCACCTTTGGTTTTTATGGTGACATGCACATGGCGGTGGTTGAAGTGGCCGGTATTTTGCCAGATGGACGCCTGATTCCATCTACCTCTATCGGTACCAATAACGCATGGTTGCACAATGCCGATCAAATTATTTTAGAAGTAAATAGCCGCCAAAGCTTATTGTTAGAAGGTATGCACGATGTTTTTGATGACATTGGTTTGCCGCCGCATCGTAAACCGATTCCGATTACCACACCGGGTGAGCGTATTGGCGAGCCGTACCTAACTTGTGATTTGGATAAAGTCGTCGCCGTGGTCTTAACCGATTCACCGGACCGCAATAGTAAGTTTGCCGATCCTGATGAGTGCTCAACCAAAATTGCCGGCTACATTATCGACTTTTTCCATGAAGAAGTGAAAAAAGGCCGCATGCCAGCCAACTTATTGCCGATTCAGTCTGGGGTTGGTAACGTTGCCAATGCGGTATTGGCGGGCTTACAAGCCAGTCCGTTTGAAAACTTAACTGGCTATACCGAAGTATTGCAAGACGGTATGTTAGATTTGATTATGTCAGGAAAAATGACCCAAGCGTCGGCAACGGCGATGTCGTTAAGCCCAGAGGCGTTGGCGCGTTTTAATGCCAATATTGAAGAATTGCGCAAACGTATTATTTTGCGCCCACAAGAAATCACTAACCACCCTGAAGTATCGCGTCGTCTTGGCGTGCTCGCTATCAATGCGATGATTGAGTGTGACCTTTATGGTAATGTCAACTCAACCCACGTCATGGGTACCAATATGATGAATGGTTTGGGCGGCTCTGGCGACTTTGCGCGTAATGCCTTTACCTCAATGTTTGTCAGCCCGTCAGTTGCTAAAGGCGGCGCTATTTCATGCATCACGCCCATGGTGTCACACGTTGACCATACTGAGCATGATGTGATGATTATCGTCACTGAGCAAGGTCTGGCGGACTTGCGTGGTTTGTCACCACGTCAACGCGCGCAAAAAATCATTGATAACTGTGCACATCCAGACTATCGTCCAATGCTACAAGATTATTATGATCGTGCTGCACAGACGGCTGGCATGCAAACGCCGCATTTGCTCGATGAATCTTTATCTTGGCATCAGCGTTATGTTGAAACCGGCGATATGCGCGTCAAAAAAGGTTTGGCTTTGGCGGTTTAGGTTTCAGTGCTTAACTAAATACTTACTGAAAGGCTTAACGCCAAAATCAGCGCCGTAGCTGATGACACAATGAAAAACACCGCTTGTCTGTTAGTAGATAAGCGGTGTTTCTTTGTCTTTTAGATACAGGTAAATTTAAAAGTAAAGGTTACAAGTATGATTTTTAAATGCTTAACTATGGCTGTTTAAATACTCAATCAATGGCTCAATGCCAGAGTCGGCAACCCCAACGCCTTGGGCGACCAAACGACCGTCTTTATCTAATACAGATATCAGATTAGAGTGGTTAATATCACCATTATCGGCAAATTGATATTTGATATTTAAGGTGTTGGCAAGCATGCGGGTGCTGGCTTCATCGCTACGAATCAGGCGCCAGTTATCACCAAGATTATTATGCTCAGCAAAGTTTTTCATCACATCAACGGTATCGCGCTCCGTGTCCAAAGTCGCCAGTAAAAACTCCGTTTGCGCACGTGCTTCAGGCGTCATCTCTTTGTACATCTGTTTCATGGATTGCACCAAGATAGGGCAGGTATGCTGACAGCTGGTATAAGCCATCACCACCACTTGATTTTTACCCTCAAGCTTATCAAGCTCAAAGGTATTGCCACGATGATCTGTCCAGTCGCCGCCTGCTTGATAAATAGAATACTCTTGCCCGAGCGCTTCTGCTGGTTCTTGGGCATTCATATCGGCATGATTCATCTGTTGATGATCCTTACCTTTCATGTCGTGATGATTATCTGTCGCGACTTTAGATTCAGAAGTAGTATCAGCTTGACTGTCTTGCGTCGTCGCCGAGTTAATCGCGTCAGGATTGCTACAGGCGAGTAAGCCAATACAGAGCCCAGTAGTCAAAGCCAGTTTGATAGCATAAGCCAGATGAGACAATGGCTGAGTTACTGTATTTTTTGAACTTGTATTTTGCATAGTTTTTATTGTTTTCATAAGGCAATCCTTAAATACCATTAAATTCAATTGAGCATAAAAAGTAGGGCGCTGTGTTAAAGGGGTGCTAGGTTAAAGTAGAGCACTATGTTAGGGCAAGTTAATTACTAGCACAGCGAAAACCTAGGCTGCTGACCGTGTATTTGGCTTCTAAGCTTGAGCGAAAACCATAGCGCATAAAGGCTGCATAATCACTTGGGTCGACCGCACCTGCTGCACCCGAGCCGCAAAACATTTCTTGGTTTAGATTGCTGTCTGAACGTGATTCGCCAGTGACCAAACTATTATTAAAATTCTCTGTCCATTCCCAAATCAAGCCGTGCATGTCTTTGACGCCCCAATAGTTGGCAGGGCCTTGTCCGACATCGGCAAGCTGGTCTTTATTACCTGCCGATTTACCATACCAATCAAGAATGCGTTGGTTGTAACCGGCCTCCAAGCTGCCATTTTTATTGGTAGTAGAAGCTTGTGCGACATATTCCCACTGTTCAACCGTTGGCAAGCGCTTGTTTTGCGCGCGGCAATATTGATTGGCGGCATACCATGAGACATTGACCACAGGCTTACGAAAATCCGCCTTTTTAGGCACAGAGATATCTTTGGTATTGATCCAGTGCTTTAGATAACCAGAATCAGCAAAGATAGGTGCAATGGCACGTTGGCGAAACTTTGGATTTTCTTTTATAAATTGATAAAACTGTATATTGGTGACGGGTAGCTCATCAATTTTGAATGTATCGACTGCCACCAATGGTGAGTTTTTGCTCAAATATAAAGGACGATAAGTACCGGGCTCAATGGTCAGCTCTTTTGCTTGCGCTTGCGTGCTTATCAACGCAAAGTCGGTTGCGACGCTCAGAGCACTAACGATCAATAACAGTGCGAGCGGGCGAGCGGTTGTATGCACAATATTCCGAGCGTTCATATTTAGAGTGTTGTTTTTTTGAATCTCAATGCTGCGAGTGTTGCTTTTGCGAGTGTTAGTAATGTAAGTCCATAACATAACTAATCTCCTAGTAAACCAAAAAAAGGACGGTGCCAAACGCTTGTTCAATCAGATACTGTATTGAAAATGACTGTTCAATGAGAGTTTTTTCATCGAACAGTCTAATTGCAACCCTATTAACTAGCGTAGCTTTCTAGGTTATTTACGAGCAGCTTTGACCTCTTCTGGCGTCACTTCACCACCTTTATTGCCCCAACTGTTAATAATATAAGTAACGACGTTGGCGATTTTTTCATCATCTAGGGCAACAGCTGGCATGACACTGTCGTACTCCTCGCCGTTGACGGTAATTTTACCCGTCAAGCCATGCAAGATAGCATCGACGGCGCGTTTTGGGTCTTGGTTAAGGTAGTCAGACTTGGCCAATGGTGGGAAGGCTTTTGGTATACCAGCACCATTTAATTGGTGACAAGCCGCGCAGTTACTAGCGTAAACAGACTCACCCATTTTAATTCTTTCTTGCTTGTTGGCAGCGGTCACGACTGGCGCAGGCGCATTGGTTTTACCAAGACTTTGTGCCGCTGAGCCTTCAGGTAAGTAGACGTCTTCACGCACTTTTCCTGAATATATTTTCTTGTCCTCTGCACCTTTGACATCGATGATACCAAGCGCACCTTTGTTAAATGCCCGGAAAATAGAGTGGTCAACCATCACAAGCTCGCCTGGAACATCTACTTTGAACTGGGTAATCGCGGCGCCCCCTGCAGGGATAAGGGTGGTTTGAACATTATGGTTTTCAGCGCTACCGCCTTCCATGTTGACCTTGTCGAAAATCTCACCAATCACGTGGAATGAGGACACCAAGTTAGGACCACCGTTACCAACGAATAGACGAACCGTTTCACCGACGTTGGCTTTCAATGAGTTTTCACCGGTGAGCGCCCCAACTGAACCGTTAAATAACACGTAATCTGGCTGCTCTTTTACCGCTTTTTCCATATCAAAAGGCTGCAGTCCTTTATCGCCATAGTTGCCTTTGGTATAAAAATCGCCCTGCATGACATAAAATTCACGATCAACCTTTGGTAAACCGCCTTCTGGCTCAACCAAAATTAGGCCATACATACCGTTTGCGATGTGCATACCGACGGGCGCTACCGCACAGTGATAGACATACAAGCCTGGTTTTAAGGCTTTAAAGTTAAACTCTGAGGTATAACCAGGAGAGGTAAACGAAGCAGCAGCGCCGCCCCCTGGACCTGTCACCGCATGTAAGTCAATATTGTGCGGCATTTTTGAATCAGGGTGGTTTGATAAATGGAACTCAATTTCATCGCCTTGACGTACGCGAATAAATTGTCCTGGTACCTGACCGTCAAATGTCCAGAAGTTGTACTCAACGCCATCTGCTAGACGCATGGTTTTTTCTACAGTTTCCATTTTTACGATGACTTTTGCCGCATAGTCACGATCGATGGGTGGTGGTACTTCAGGCGCATGGGTGATAACCGCATCAATCACTGGTAGCTCGCCATTTTTGGTGGTTGGCGCTTTGCTGTCTTTTGTGGTTTGAGTGGTTTCCACGCTGGTTGCTGTGGCCTTATCAGGGGTTGATTTATCACAACCGACCATTCCTACCGTACCAAGAGCAAGAAGACAAGCTAATGCAAGTTTAGAATAGCTGAGGGCTTGAGGCTGAGAGGTTGCAGAGTTAAAAAGACGCATAAGGCTCTCCAAAAATTAAAAATAAGTGGCTCATTTAACAAAGCTCGATTTTTATCGCTTCCATCATCCTATTGTTAATTGTGAAGAAAAGCAAAAAACACTATTAAAATAATAAGATTAAACAACAAAACTATAAAATGTTGAGCTAATAAATTGGCTTCCATAAGATGTATTTTAAATGAATGTTTACAAATAAGCGAATCATTTGCGCAATATTCGTTCACGATTTTTATACTGATGAGTTATAAATTTAGTTAGGTGTTCTTAAGATTTGGTGCACTAGAAAAGAGAGGAGTAAAAACTTTAAGAATTAAGATTTAAACGCTGAGATAAGCATTTTAGGATTTGAAAATTCTGCTCCAAATTAGTGAAGCTAAGTGGTTATTGAACTTAGCTATTATATTAAGTTGGGTTAGTATTGTAAGAGTGGCAGACAGTTTATATTCAACGCGGATCGGAATTTTTGTCATTATTGCTATTTTTTCGATAAGACAAGCGCCGTTTTATGAGTAAACCGATAATAACAACCACGATTGATATACCAATAGCTTTAGAATAGGGGGCTAACACGCCTGCGACAGCGTCATAGTTTTGACCCAAGTAATACCCGGCTAGCGCCAATATCGCGGTCCAAATGCTGGCGCCTAAAGCGGTTAGCGCCAAAAACGGTAATAACGACATTTTATTCATACCGGCAGGGATGGAAATTAGCGAACGCACGCCCGGCACCATACGCCCAAAAAACACTGCCATTTTGCCATGTTTGTCAAACCATGCATTGGCATCGGTAATGTCAGTAGGTTTTATAAACACGTATTTGCCGTACTTTTCAGTGAACTCGACCAAGCGCGGCTCATCGAATTTATGACCCAAATAGTATAAGGGTAGCGCACCCAGTACCGCGCCAAGCGTCCCAGTTAGAATGACCAAGACAATGCTCATATCGCCTTTAGAAGCGGCGAAGCCAGCAGCGGGCATGATAACCTCAGATGGAATAGGCGGGAAAACGTTTTCAGCAAACATGGCAAATATAATGCCAAAGTAGCCAAACTTTGCCATGATGCCGAGTACCCATTCACTCATTTGATCCATAGAATTCCTAAATAACTGACAAATTGATGGCTGTCAGTTTATAACAGCCATCAGCTGATAAAAACTATCGACTGGTAAAGGTAATGGTTTTAGTGCCGTTTGTAGACGGCTGGCTAATCGTTACTTTGCTATCCAGAATATCACCGCGCGCATTGATTTTATAGCATTCTGACGAGCTGCCGTTAGGATCGTTACTGAGTAGTAAGTTAGCCGAGGTTTCTATGCAAAACCACGCGGTATTATTGGTATCTCTGCTCAAAGACCAATCTTGATTGTAAGTACCTATTTTTTTGCGCATGCTTCTATCGGCATAGACATCTTCAGTAATCAATTTACTTGATGAGCCAACCGTTGCCATTTTGGGAATGGTTGTGGTCTGATTCGAGATCGAGTATTTACCTGAGCTGTCAGTGAAACCATGGAATACCAATGGATTAAGGGTAAAGTAATTAATGGCGACTGATTGATCAGTGACTTGATTGTTGACTTTATTAATAGTATTTACTTCAGCGCCTTGGACTTGTTTATTGTTAAATACCATGCTGCCTTTGGGCGTGACTTTGATGTCAGCAGAGGCGGTTTGATTGCCAACGTTTGCCACCAAGCTTTGACTGCGGGCTTTGGTGTAAATATTGAGCATGGCTGCTTCGACGGGATATTGAGTGACAATATTATTTGAATTGCCCGGCGTACTGCCACCGCTCATACCACCTGCACAAGCGCTTAAGCCCACCGATACCGCGACAAGTAATCCTAACTTTTTCATGGTGTATTCCCTCGATTTATTTGAGTTTTTTTATTTAAATAATTATTACCTGCCTACTATAATCGAATTTTTAAGCGCTGACAGCTGCCGTGTATCCTTGTACCTGCTATCCTTACATCATTATAACAACCGATGATTTTGTAGAAATTTATTGAATAAGTACGTAGTAAAAATTTTTAGCCAATTAAAATAGAATAAATCGCTGTTTTTTCTGCTC
The DNA here is from genome assembly GCF_014836505.1 of Psychrobacter communis. Classification (NCBI taxonomy): domain Bacteria; kingdom Pseudomonadati; phylum Pseudomonadota; class Gammaproteobacteria; order Moraxellales; family Moraxellaceae; genus Psychrobacter; species Psychrobacter communis. The sequence continues at coordinate 1,708 of NZ_JACSQR010000023.1, read as the reverse complement.
ATACCTCTTTAGTCTGTTATCATTTCGTCCTGTAAAAACGCTAGTTTTACTCTATAAGTACCAATTATAAGCATCATTCGTTAGGACGTTAAAATGATCGTCAAGCAAAAGCCAAGCGCCATCAAACTGCTTTTTACCTTGCGTGGCTCCATTCTGCCCAAGGTCTATCCGCAGATTTTGCTCATTAGCTTAATTAGTGCCTTTATTACCAATATTCAGCACGGATTTCCCAGCTCTTTTTCTTCTTATAGCGTCGCGCCGTTTACCTTGCTTGGTATTGCTTTATCGCTGTTTCTAGGTTTTCGCAATAACGCCAGTTATCAGCGCTGGTGGGAAGCTCGAGGACTATGGGGGCAATTGGTCTATGATACGCGCAGCTTTACTCGTCAAGTGCTGTCTTATATAGATGATGAGAGTGAGAAAGGGCACGATAGCCAGCGCCGATTGGTATATTTAAGCATCGCTTTTACTCATGCGCTGCGTCATCGATTGCGTGACAGTGAGCCTTGGCAAGATGTGGAGCGTTTTGTTGAGCCCGTTTATCATGCCAGCATGCAACAGGCGCAAAATTTGCCGGATTATCTGCTGCGTCTGCTCGGTAAAGAGCTTGGCTATTGTCGGCATCAGCGCTTGACGTCAGATCTTATGCTGCAAAATATGGACGAGCGCATCAATTCGATGACGGTGGTTTTATCCGCCTGTGAGCGTATTCATAGCACGCCATTACCGTTTGCTTATACGCTGCTGGTGCATCGTACGACGTATTTGTACTGCTTTATGCTGCCTTTTGGTCTGGTTTCTTCTTTAGGCTGGGTGACGCCTTTGATTTGCGGCGTTATTGCTTATACCTTTTTTGGTTTAGACGCGCTCAGTGAAGAGTTGGAAGAGCCTTTTGGGCTGGCAGCCAACCAATTACCGCTGACCGCTTTATCCAGGAATATCGAGATTAATTTGCTAGAAGCCTTGGGCGAAACTGAGTTGCCGCCAAACATCATGGCTAAAAACGGCTATTTGCAATAATCTATTTATCATAAAATGAGTATGGCAACAAAATTTACGCTATTAACATTTATGGCATAAAAAAGACCACTCTAGCGGTAATGCCAGTCAGTTAACGCTGACTGGTATTTTTTTTGGGATATTTTTGTGGTTTACCCTTAACTACCCTCGGGCAAGATCGCTTTCTACGTTCAGGAATAACAAACAATTTCCCTTCCTCTAAAAGTGTATCTAACAACTTAGGGAAGAGTCCTGCAGCCTGTAAAGGCGCAAACCGTAACAGATCAACAATCGTAATAGACGCCATATGGAAGCTAATTCGTAGAGGGCTAACCTTAGCCCTAAGAGCCATATAGCGCATCAAACGTCTTATCAGATTATAAGCAATCATAAGCCCCCAGAACTCTTGTAACACAAGCTGCGGCAGCTTACTTCTTAACAACAGCCCCTGCTGTAGATCAGACTTAATTTCCCTAAAAGCCATCTCGATCTCCCAGCGCTGCAAGTACAGCTGTGCCACTTTATCCTTAGTAAAGCGTTTATCATCTATTAAAGAGGTGATGTATCGTCTTGTCTTACCCTCATAACGACACTCAATTAATCGAGCTTGCCAAGTATCGGGTAGTTTGGATTTTTTCTTTTGAGCTTGGGGAGAAACCGGCATTTGTATCAAGTAGTCCCCTTCACTAAAGGTTTCAATCACAGTGTA
>NZ_JACSQR010000022.1:0-48006 GCF_014836505.1 Psychrobacter communis | reverse complement strand
TTGGTGCTAATTTGATATTCCTCGGCAAGTTGTCGAATGCTATAGCCTTCTGCAAGCTTATTGAGGATCAGTTGTCGATAGTCTTTTGAGTATGCCATATTATATACTGTAGCGGATTTTTGTTTCTTTTACTATAGCTCATTATTTGTTAGACGTTTTAAACTATCATCTTGCTTGCGCAGGCTCCACCACGATAACGCTATTGGCCATATCGTCTACTTCTGATTCTGAAAAAGGTCCCGGTGGTCGCGTTGATGCGGGACGGTCATTGCTTCTAGGTTCATTGCTTCTAGGTTCATTGTTTCTAGGCTCGTTAGCTCTAGGCGGATTATTAAAATTATTATTACGTGCCGGTGCAGGCGTCACGCTATCACCGGTGACGTCATCAGAAGCTTGATAGTCGTTATTGTTATTTGCATTACTGTTATTCATATTATTAGTGCCAACGTACTGGTCATTTAGGCCGCTACCATCTTGAGCAAACTGATTGCTTGCACCGTTCATCGCCATATTATCGGCGCCTATGCCGCTTTCTGCATTATTAGGCAATGGTAGCGGCACGGTACTATCTACCATTATTGCTGGTGCCAAAGTACGGATATCAGTGGTCAATCTTTGTAGCTGCATACCATCTGGCGCTTCTATCGTCATACGGTCATTTTGCAACTGCAGACGGGCAAACGGCGTCGCTCTTAATAATGTCAGGATATTGGGTAGCGCTTCGATAGGCATATTGGCAATATTGTTAGCCACGCCTTCTTGTACCGTAAACTGACACATCCCTGCCTGCTCGCCAAAACTGCTATTGAGCGCTTGTTGCAGCGTGCTTTGTAGTGCAGCGTCACCGACAGAGGCGCTACACGTGTATAAATTACCGTTATTATCCACGCCAACGATAAGCGTAGCGGGCGTCAACACCTGCGCGGGCTGCTCAGCGACAGGCGCTACCACAGCGGGTGCAGTCGTCACTGGCTCTACAGGCGGGACTTCATTAGGCTTAATTAAAAATGCCCATACCAATCCAATCGCTGCGATGGCGGCCAATAATAAAAACACCCGTATTAATAAGTCATTACGTTGGTTGCGGGTTCGTACTTTTTCGCGCTTTAAACTGCTGTTTTCTGCTAAGTGATGCTCAGCAGGATTGGCATGAATAGCGCTCGCAGTTAGGCTGTTATCGAAGCTTTCACTAGCAAGTTCTGTTGCCACGTTTGGTTGTTTTATCAAGTTCGCAGAAGGGCTTACCACGCTTGCTTCAGTAGCATTTTTATTTAATAAAACAGTTTCTGTCGCCGCATTGACTATGGCGTTTTGATAATCAAACAATTCATCAGGATTATCTTGTGTGACGGTAATGAGCGGTGCTGCCCATATTGGCAGGTAATGGCGCAGTGAAGGTTGCTCACTTTGTAGAAACGCCGGTAAAAACTGCCCGTTAGCCATGACTTTAAGCTCGCGGTAAGCCAGTGGCGCCGCATTCATAATGAGCTTTGTGGTAGTCAGCTTATCAATATGATGGGTCACTGCCAGCTCTTCGACAATGGTTTGGCGCGCGCTTGGGGCTTGCCATAATTGTTCAAATAATGGCGTCTCTACTATATTTTCATTAGCAATTGGCTCCTCATCACGCAATAACTGCGAGTAAATTTGCGGCAATGCCAAACGCGCCGCCAAAATGGCATAAAACTGCTCCAATAAGCTGACATAAGACACGCTGCCGTTATCAATACGATGCCCATCAATAACATGTTCATTATTAATCTGGCTACCTAAGACGGCTGGGGTTACTATCTGCTCTAATTGGTCGATGATATTCATAAGTTCCAGCCTTTATCGGCGTTGATTTAAGATATGCGACAGCGATTCTTTTTTTGACTTCAGTTTTATACGCTGTAGACTGTAGCACGCCCTTAAAAATGCGCGCTTAACAGGTTAGCACTTAGTCGGTACTGAGTTGATACTTAACAAGCTAATATTGGCATATAAATTGCCTATTATTTTTACCCCACTCTCAACTTATTTTTCTAAGGTATTGGTTTACTTAGTTTTTAAAATTTCAGTTAAAACAATTAGAATTTTAAATTCTATAAAAATCAAAAGCCTACGATAAGTTGAGATTGGCGTTATTATTTTTAGTCTTTTTTAAAATTTCAACAAGCGTAAAACTGGATAAATACCACCGATTAATGATTTATTTTTGGTAAATATTTATTCTGTCGTTAAACGTTACGGTCAGTATACGAAGCATTACTTAGTTGCCTGTTACGCTGTTATATTATTCAATATAAACGATTATTAAAGCATAATTTTGTCGTCTATTGGTTTTTTGCCTTAGCATCACTGTTATTACTGTTGGTGTAAGCTTTAGCTATTTTCAGCATCCATATTTAGTTATTTTTTATCCAACTTATTTGGTATTTAAGCACTACGCTCTATAACACTGCCCCCTATCAGGCTCGGCCTAAGGACTCTCCTTTGTTCAACCACACGACGCTTATTATCATTATTACGGTTATTGTCAGTTTATTGGCGTGGCAAAATAAAACCCTATTTAATCGGCTGATTTTTTATCCGCCAGCGGTGAATAACGGTCAATGGGATCGCTTTGTGACCCACGGCTTTATTCACGCCGATGCGATGCATTTGCTGTTTAATATGTTCACCCTGTACTTTTTTGGCCGGGCTATCGAAGGCTTGTATCAGTCATTTTTATTCGGTTATGGTTTTGTGGTTTTTTATGTGTTGGCTATCGTAATCGCCATGGTGCCAAGCTATCTTAAAAACAAAAAAAGCGCCAGCTATTTAAGCCTTGGTGCTTCAGGTGGGGTTTCAGCGGTGCTATTTGCATTTATTTTACTAACACCGTGGGAAAAAATTTATCTATTCGCCATTATTCCTATTCCAGCGATAGTGTTTGCCGTCGCTTACGTTGCTTATAGTATTTACGCCGATAAACGCGGTGGCTCCAATATCAATCATATGGCGCATATGTGGGGCGGCGCGTTTGGAGTGATTGCGACCATTATTTTAGAACCTCGCGTCTTGCCGCACTTTTTAAATGCGCTATTGTCTCCTGGGCTGTAGAACATTTAATAAAATCAAGTGGTGAAAGTCGAAGCTTGGTTTATAAATGAATTTTTAGTAGTTAAGCAGTTAGCGATGTTTTTTAGTAATTTTATTTTGAACAAAATATTTAAGAATTTAATAAATAATTATGATTATAGATATTATTGGTGATATTCACGGTTATGCAGACAAATTGATTGGGCTGCTAAAACAGTTGGGCTACGTGCATAATGGCAGTCACTTTGTACCGCCAGTAGGTCATCGGGCGCTCTTTATTGGTGATTTGATTGACCGTGGTTCGCAGCAGGTTGCCACTCTTGAAATTGTTTTTGCGATGCTAGATGCAGGCGTGGCCGATGCAGTGATGGGCAATCATGAATACAATGCTTTGGCTTTTGCGATGCTTGATCCAAAGCAGCCCGAGTACTATTTACGCTCGCATAGCGATGTACACGTACGCCAACATGAAGCGTTTTTAGCCGAAGTGCCCTTTGGCTCAGAAGCGCATCAATACTGGTTGCAGCGCTTTTATGAGATACCGCTTTGGCTTGAGACCGATTATGCCTGTTTTGTCCACGCTTGCTGGGATGTCGATAGCATGGCGGTATTAAAACCTTTGCTCACTGCTGGTAACTGCTTGACCCCTGAAGCGGTCATTGCCACCTCACAAAAACATAGCCCCGCCTACGACGCGCTTGAACGTGTGCTAAAAGGCGTGGAAACAGCGTTACCTAAGGGTTTGGTCATGGTCGATAAAGACGGTGCAGCGCGCTCACAAGTACGCGTGCGTTGGTGGCTTGATGAGCTAAATAAGCGGCCTATACATGAAATCGCCCGTGCGCCCAAATCGGGCTTGGCTCAGATTCCAAACGATGCCATGGCAGAGAACATTGAATTTGCCCTTAAAACACACAAACCCGTGTTTGTTGGGCATTATTGGCTTACTGGCAATCCTGAACCATTAAGTAATCAAGTGGTTTGCACCGATTATTCAGCAGCCATAGATAGCGGTTATATGACCTGTTATCAGCTTGATACTGAGCAGCCATTACCATTGAAAGCCAGTAACTTTGTGCAATATCGCCATGATGAAGGCCCATTATAAATCGATAAAACTGCGACATAAAAAACTGCTATTTGGTCAGCTTTGACATTAAACGGCAAACTTGGCTTTACGAAGGCAGCAAAACTTTTGTATGATGGTCTTTTTGAGGATATCAAAGCATGAGCACCACCTCCGCTACTGTGAACCCTACTACACAAAACGCTGCTATTGAGCAAAACGGTCCCATTACCTCCCCTGCTGGTCAACCAAAAGTTGGCATTATTATGGGCTCGCAGTCGGATTGGGCGACCATGAGTGCAGCGGCGCAGTTGCTTGCTGACTTTGATATTGCTTTTGAATGTGAAGTGGTGTCAGCCCATCGTACGCCAGATAGATTGTTCGATTATGCCAAAAGCGCTAAAGGTAATGGCTTACAGGTGATTATCGCTGGAGCGGGCGGGGCGGCACATCTGCCCGGTATGTGTGCCAGTCAAACGCCGCTGCCTGTGTTTGGTGTCCCTGTTAAATCATCTATGCTTAGCGGTTGGGACAGTCTGCTCTCTATCGTACAAATGCCAAAGGGCGTGGCTGTTGGCACCTTAGCCATTGGTACTGCTGGTGCCTATAACGCGGCCCTCCTTGCCATTCAAGTGCTGGCCTTGCATGATGAATCGCTTGCTACTAAGCTTGATAACATGCGTCAAGCGCAAACAGAGACCATTCTTGCAAGTCCAACGCCCGGTATTATTAATCAGTAAAGTAAGCAAGATGAGTTAACCTTTTAGCAAAAACTGCTGTTATCAATATTCTTGCTAGCAATATTTGATACTTACCATGCGCTAAACTTGATATTTATAGCCAAATGAGTTTTACTAAAGATAAGGTGCATACGGTGCACCTTTTCCTATTTCTAACCTTAACTTTTAGCCAATCATTTACTAAAAACCCTTATTCATTTTAAATGTAAAGAGCCTGCCATGACTACCGCCAATGCTTATCCTGTTACCCAAACCATCCGTACCATCGGTATTTTAGGCGGCGGTCAGCTTGGTATGATGCTCGCCCAAGCTGCCCTGCCGCTCGGTTATCAGTGCGTGTTTTTAGAAGATAATGCCAACTGCCCTGCCAGCCTATACGGCAAAGTTTTTTCTAGCGAGCAATTAGATGAATTTATTGCCGCAGCTGACGTCTTTACTTTAGAGTTTGAAAATACGCCAACGGCGACTGTCGAACAGTTGGCAAATCTATCAAAATCAGGCAGCAAACAAGGTATGTTCCCGCCACCGCTTGCCCTTGATATCGCTCAAGATCGCTTAAAAGAAAAAGGCATGTTTAATGAGCTTGATATCGCCACCGTGCCATTTATGGCGGTCAATTCTGAAGCCGAATTAAAGCAAGCTTGCGACGAGCTAGGATTGCCTATTGTGCTCAAGACCAGCCGCGGTGGTTATGATGGTAAAGGTCAATTCGTTATCAAAGAGGACAGCGATATTAAAACTGCTTGGCATGAGCTAAAAGACGCGGTTAGCGGTAAAGGTTCATTAACCCCAACGCCTGCGCCATTAATTGCAGAGGGCTTTATTAACTTTAGCCGTGAAGTATCTATCATTGCTGTACGCGCGCAAAATGGTCAGGTGCGCTGCTATGATTTGGTCGAAAACCATCATCATCATGGTATCTTAGCCAAAACCCGCGCCCCTGCCGTTGGTACCAGCCATTTATTTCAGCAAGCAACCGATGCCATTAGCACGGTGATGAATCACTTGGGTTATGTCGGTGTGATGGCGCTTGAGCTATTTGTGAGTAAAGATGCTCGCGGTAACGATTATCTGCTAGCCAACGAGATTGCTCCGCGCGTCCATAACTCTGGACACTGGAGTATCGAAGGCGCGATTACCAGTCAATTTGAAAACCATATCCGCGCGGTGGTCAATCTGCCCTTAGGCGATACCGACAACGTCCATCCAGCAATTATGCTCAACGTCTTAGGTCAATATCCTGATATCAGCGCGGTGCTCAATATCGATGGCGCTCATTATCATAGCTACCATAAGGCTGAGCGCGAAGACCGTAAAATTGCCCATATCACCTTGATGCCAAATGACGTGGCGGACTTAGAGCCCGCGCTAGCAAAACTGGTTGCGGTCTTGCCAAATAAAGTGGGGCTTGATAAAAAACTAGCCCCTACTATTACCGAGAAGCAAACAAGTACGCTAGAGGAAGCAAGCAATACGAAACCTAACAGTACTTCAGAAGATAATGAAAATGAAGTCAAAGGCAGCCAAACGGAGGTATTATTAAAGACCGATAAGGCTGAGAAATAATGCAGATTTGGGTAGATGCCGATTCGGTGCCATTGATTGCCAAAGACTTAATCATCAAAACGGCTGAACGTACCCAAACGATGGCGATATTTGTCGCCAATCAGCCGATTAAATTGCGCAAATCACCGCTGCTCGTCATGACCGTGGTGCCATCAGGGTTTGATAAAGCCGATGATTATATCGTTGAGCAAATCCAGCCGGGCGATTTGGCCATCACCAGCGACATTCCTTTGGCCAATGATATTTTAGATAAAGGCGGTATGGTTTTGACCACGCGCGGTGTGGTTTACGATAAAAACAACATCAAGCAGAAGCTTAATATGCGCGATTTTATGGATACCATGCGCGGCACTGGTGTGCTTGAGTTGCAAGAAATGAGCGGGCAGAAACCTTACGGCGACCGCGACAAAAAAGCCTTTGCCGATGGTCTTAATCGCTTGGTACGTTAATTGGTGCGGTCATTTCTTTTACTTATCAGCTTAAAAATTCTATTTTTTGAAACTTCTTGAAAATTTTTTATCTCTATAAATATCAACCTTCACAAAGTCCAGTCTTGCAAACCCTATACACTCCATAACCAAACACTATGCAATCAGCACGCTTCATAACGAAGTGTGCTCGTCATTATTGTTAGGCTATATGCAGCTTTTAAAACGAATTATTTTAAAAAAATATTTTTTGAATAAAGGGTTCTTGAATAACCAGTTTTAAATCATAAGTCTTTAAATAAATATAATGCATATAAAACTCATATAATAATAGGAATGATAATGAAAATATTAGTGATTGGGGCAAGTGGTCGAGTAGGTTCTGATTTGGTTAAGCAGTTATTAGCGGCTGACCATCAAGTGATTGGCACAACCCGTCAAGATGAAAAATTATTTAGCGATGACAATTATAGTCAGTTAGATTTAGATATTACTGCTGAGAAAGACGTGATTCAACAGCAGATTGAGCAAGATATCGATGCGGTTTATTTTGTTGCTGGTTCCGGTGGGAAAGATGTCTTAGAAGTCGATTTGCATGGTGCGGTCAAGACGATGCAAGCAGTTCAAGATAAAGGTATCAAACGTTATATCATACTAAGTACGGTATTTTCCTTAGATACCAACAAATGGGATCAGCCTGGTATTGCCGATTTAAAAGAATACTATATCTGTAAGCATTACGCCGATCAGTGGTTGGTTGAAAATAGCACGCTTGATTACACCATTGTACAAGCAGGTGCGCTAAAAGAGCGCGCTGGTACTGGTAAAATCATTGTTAACGATGATAATGCGGGCGAAAACGCTATTGAAGATGTGGCTACAACATTAGCAGCGGTACTTAATGCTGATAATACGATTAAAAAAGTCTTTAGTATGCATAATGGTGAGACCGCCATCGATGCAGCACTTGCTAAACTCTAATAAGTAAAAGCTATAACAAATAATGAGTAGTTTGTAGCGTAATAAAAAGTACAGACATAAAAAAGCGCGTAAGCCCTGGTTTACGCGCTTTTGTTATGGATTATTTAAAAATTAACGGTTACGTTAAATGATATTAAAGAACAACTAAGCTAGGCCACTTGGAAATGGAATGACGTCCTCTAAGCTGCTGGCACCTGTGATGACCATCAGCAACCTATCAATACCGACGGCGATACCGCTACAAGGTATCAAGTCATCAGATGCTGCTAATAAATGCTCATCGATTGGCATTTGTGGCAGATTATGCTGCTTGCGCAATTGATTATCACGCTCAAAGCGCGCTCTTAACGCCTGTCCGTCTGCCAGCTCATCATAAGCATTGGCAATTTCAATACCGTTAATATAAAGCTCAAAGCGCTTGGCGACTGTATTACCGTCTTTATCGATAGCCGTTTTCGCCAATGCTGCTGTCGCAGGCGGATATTCTATAATCAACGTCGGCAAATCGTGCCCCAAATTTGGCTCGACGGCATGACTAAACAATAAATCCAACCAACTTTGGCGAATATCTTCTTCACTATTGCTGGCACCATTTTCTGCACTATTAAAATCAAATCCTGTCAAACCTTTATCTTCTGCCACCGCTTGTAGCGCGGCAAGACTCGCCGTTAAGGGATGAATACCCACAAAATCCATAAAGGCATCGACGTAACGGTAATGACTCAGCACGATCGGATAACCGTAAAGCGCCTCCAATAGCTCGCCCAATTCAGTACCCATATCTTCTAGGCTATATTTCGGCTGATACCACTCGAGCATGGTAAATTCAATATTATGGCGCACGCCTATCTCATTATCACGAAATACTGGACAAATCTGGTAAATGGGCATCTGCCAGCTGGCAAGTAGGCGCTTCATCGCAAACTCAGGCGACGTATGCAGATAATAGGTACAAGGTTTGTCTTGATACGTGACCTGCGCGGCGACCGACTGCAAAAAGGTATCGGTATTACCTGCTTGTGAGAGCAACGGCGTCTGCACTTCAAGCACGTGACGACTGGCAAAAAACTGCCGAATAGCATTGATAAATTGCGCCCGCTTTTGTGCCATTGATAGCGTCATGGTTGGCGCATAACTGGGTTTAGAGGAAAGGTTATTTGCTTGGGTCATTACTCTCTACTGTAGTTTTCGAATAAAAAATCAAATAATTAAAATAGGCTTTGAAATGGAGTTTTAATCTTTAAAGCTGGTTGTCTTTTAAAACTGCCATTCGCGGCGTAAATGATAATCTCGGCGCAATTGATCAAAATCTGCACCATGTATTTGTCCATCTGTTAATTTATCTCGCAGTGCCGCATCATCTGCCATGATGTCATAAAACTTCACCAATCTATCTGGATGCTCCTTTAGCTCAGACCATAAAAACATATTGAGCGGCAGTAATCTATGCATGGTTTGCCCAGGAGCCACTGTTAATTTTTCACAAAGCGCATCATAAATCATTTGCGTACCGCGTAGCTTACCTTCTAACGTGTAGCCAGCAATATGAGGAGTGGCAATCGCAAGTTTAGATAATAAATTTGCTGCTATCTCAGGCTCATGCTCAAACACATCGAGTACCACTTGGCGTCCAGTACGGGCAATATCTGCCTGCAAATCATCGGCATTAATGACCGGCCCACGCGCGCTATTAATCAACAAAGTATCTGCTGGCATCGCAGCCAATGCTTCTTTATCAATTAAATGACGAGTTGGATAGTCGCTACCAGTAGGATTAGTGGCATGTTTTTTATCGGTCAACGGCACGTGCAAGCTAATCACATGACTTTGGCTCAATACTTGCTCAAAGCTGGCGTTATTAATGGTCGATGCAGGCAGTAGCGGATCGTAACCCAATACTTGCCAGCCTAAATCATGAGCGTACTCCACAAGAGTACTACCAATATTACCCAGTCCGATAATGCCCAAGGTCACGGACGGCGTCGATTTCTGCCAATATTGTGGACGTAAATTTAAGATAGCGGTCAATACGTACTGCGCAACCGAATGCTTACTGCAGCCTGCGGCATTGGCAAAGGTAATATTGCGCGCTGCCAAATAGGTTTGATCGACATGGTCAGTACCAATCGTCGCCGAACCAACAAATTGAACGGTATTATTGTTTGCCAATAGCGGCTCGCCAACTGGCGTAACCGAGCGTATCAACAGTACGTCAGGCTGATACTCTGCGAGCAACTGGGCATTGATAGCGCGCCCAGCAACGCTAATAATATTTACTGGTCGTTTATTATTTTGCCCAAGCGTCGACGCATTAAAAAACTCATCAAGGCTAGCGATATTGCTATCAGCAATGATAGTTAGAGGACGCATATGTTCATTATTTGCAGCGCTCGCATGTGGCATTTTTAATTATCCCTATCTCTAAAGGTTTATTATCAATGATTGCTGGATTAGCAAGGTGTATTTTTTATAGGTTGGTTTTAATAGTTTTTAAATTGCTGTTCAAATTAAGCACACGCCCTAATCCGTAGAAACGATATTTTCGTCTTTATTTTGTGCCGTAACTTTAGGGTGCATCTGGGCGTCAACAAGCATATCTTCGTGCTGCGCAAATAAATCATTCTTATGTTGCGATATCCACTCACGCCATACTGCAAGGCCAATTGCCAATACTACAGGACCGATAAACAAGCCGACAAAACCAAACGCCGTCAGACCACCCAACACCCCGATAAAAATAATAATAAAAGGAATTTTGGTCGCGCCACTGATCACAATAGGACGTATAAGATTATCAACCCAGCTGATAACCAATATGCCCCAAAGCGCCAAACCAATCCCTTCTACAGTATGACCTTGGCTTAATAACCAAATAGACACCCCGCCCCAAACAAATGGCGTACCAAAGGGGATTAAAGCGATAATAAAAGTAACAATGGTCAGTAGAATAGGACTTGGTGCACCAGCGAAATAATAACCAATACCAGCGAGCAAAGCCTGAGCCAATGCGGTCAAACCAATGCCATACACTACCGCGCGCGTGGTCGTACCGACCGAATCAATATAACCATCGATGCGATTACCAATGATATTGCGTAAGGCTTGGCGGATTTGACGTACCAAACTGGTGCCATCGCGATAAAAGAAAAACAGCGTCATCAGCGCCATCCCCATTTTGGCAAGACCACTGAAAACGACATCGAACGCGACTTTGCCATAATATAGATGCGACTGTACCCACAGACGAAAGGCCTCTAGCGTGCCTTCTGGGTTTTTATTAATTCTCCACAACACATCTTTGACTTGCTGTCCGATGACGGGTAAGTCCTTGATAGAGTCTGGCACATCCAAATAGCCAACCTTGATGCGATAAATTAAGTTGCTAATTAGGCTTAAAGCTTCTTGCTGCAAGATAAAGACACCAGCAACGAGCGGCAGACCAATCATCAATGTGATGCTGACCGTCATAATAGCGGCGCTAAAGTTTGAGCTAAAGCGAACGCGCTGATGAAAAAAATTATAAATAGGAAAGGTGACGTACGCTAAAATCGCGGCCCACAGTGCCGGTACAATAAAAAACTGTACGACTTGAAAGCACAATACAATCAGCACCACCAGCAAAGTAATAGCCAATAAGCGCTGAATAATAAATTCTTTTGTCCAGTTTTCGATCATAGCGTATAAACCAAGAGCGGGCAGCAGACAGCCAATTTGGCGCTGCTGTAACGTTTATAAATAGGTGGATAAAAATCACAGACCGCGTCCATTATTTATATCCCTTAGCGAGTGTGTTGCGTTATAAATTCTACGTTGTCAGCTTTGCGAGATATTTGCTTCATAAATTAGGCGAAATCATTGCGAAAAATAAGTCTAATAATAGCGCTACCGTACCATAGCGCGCTTTTATAAACATGTTATTTGGTTATAAAAAACAGTATTCATCTATAAAAATAATTGTGATTCATAAAATCGCTCTTAACTTGCCATTTCTCTATATTTAGAAGAGTAAGCCCAAACATAATAACGGCTTATTATGCCTCAAAGCCTACCAAATAAATAAGGCTATGTTGTAATCTTTACTTACAATTACCTGCACGCTATCGGCACTAATATTATTAAGTATTAATAGGTACTTTCAAAAACACCTTATTAGAATCATTGCTTTAAAACAATAGTTATTTATTTGCTTTTTAATGACTTCTACGCTGACAACTTGCGCGCTAAATCACTGTGCAGTTCTATTTGTGCAGACAATTGATGTTATACTAAAGGGATTAATTTGCACATTTAAACGCTGTTAAGCAGGTTTGCTGTTATTGGTTTATAGCAAAATCAGCCCTAGCGTTTTTAACACTATTTCTGAAAACCTTTATTGATTGCCCTATTCTAAGCGGTTTTAAGCACTACCATTTAGAGCAGCGCCGCATATTTTAGTAATACCGATATTCATTGTATTAATGGCTATCCAAGTGCCGCGCTCAGCATAGGCTCACGATTTATGAGCCTTGATATGGGGGCATAAGTGCATACTCATATTTTGCATTACTTTCATAACCTATTTTGCTTTGGTTTTATTTAAAACCCAGCTAGATTCAATACATTTACACAACCTATTGATAGGAACAATAACAATGTCAAAAGACACCACCAAAGATACTGACAATCCCAACTTTAATTCGTCAAACGAGGCCAATACAGGCTCTAAATCGCAAGACAGCGTTACTTTTGCGTTAGCACAATCGCATTTTTTGGTCGGCGATATCACCGCCAATGCTGAAAAAATGCGCGCCCTTGCCCTACAAGCCCGTGAGCAAGGCGCTGATGTCATCATTTTCCCAGAGCTTGCTTTATTAGGCTATCCTCCGCAAGATTTGCTGCTACGTCCTAGCCTATCTGGCCGTGTCAAAAGCGCGCTGTCTAGCCTGAGTGATATCGATGATATCGTGATGATCGTGGGCTATCCGCATGTCGATCATCATGGTACCTTTAACTCGGCGGCGATTTTGCATAACGGTCATCAAAAAGGCTTTTATCATAAGCAAATCTTACCAAATTATGGCGTTTTTGATGAGCGTCGTTATTTTGATAAAGGTCGCAATCAAGTCTTATTTGACTATAAAGGCATTACCATTGGTCTGCTAATCTGCGAAGATTTGTGGGAAAAAGGTCCGATTGCTGAGCTTAAAAAACAAGGTGCTGACCTTGTGGCCTGCTTAAATGCCTCACCGTTTGAGATTGAAAAACAAGACAATCGTAAAACCATGCTCGCCAAACGTAGCCGCGAAAATAATCTGCCAATTATTTATCTTAATGCCGTTGGCGGGCAGGATGATTTGGTATTTGACGGCGGCTCTATGGCCATCCAATCTGATGGCAGCGTTGCTCATGAAGCGTCGCGCTTTATGAATCAGCTCATGCTGACGACGTTTGACGTAAAAACCGCAAAATTCGATATGCAAACAAAAGCGCCATTGTCATTAAGCCGCGAGTCGGAGATGTACCAAGCGTTGGTCGTCGGTTTGCGTGATTATGTCAACCTATCCGGCTTTACTGGTATTATTGTTGGCTTGTCAGGCGGTATCGACTCAGCGTTAACCTTATGTATCGCTGTCGATGCGCTGGGTGCTGATAAAGTCTATGCGGTGATGATGCCGTACGAATATACTTCTCAAATCAGTTTAGAGGACGCGCAAGCGCAAGCCCGCCGCTTAAACGTTTCTTATACGGTTTGCCCGATTTTTGACGCCGTTGAAGGCATACGTCATACTTTAGCGCCATTATTTAACAAATCGCCTGCTGATACCACCGAAGAAAATATCCAAGCGCGCGCTCGCGGTGTGGTACTAATGGCCTTGTCTAATAAATTTGGGCATTTAGTCATCACTACGGGTAACAAATCAGAGCTAGCAGTTGGTTATTCGACTTTATACGGCGATATGGCAGGCGGTTTTGACGTACTAAAAGACGTTTATAAAACGCAAGTTTATAAGCTTGCCAGCTATCGCAACCGTTTAGAAGACACGCCAGTTATTCCTGAGCGCGTTATCATACGTCCGCCATCGGCCGAACTACGTCCTGATCAAGAAGACCAAGATAGCTTGCCAGACTATGATGTGCTAGATGGTATTTTGATGTCGTATATCGACGAAGATATGGGCTATCAAGATATTGTCGATAAAGGATTTGATGCCGATTTGGTCGCTAAGGTGATTAAAATGGTTGATAATAGCGAATTCAAACGTGCTCAAGCGCCGATTGGGACTAAAATCAGCCATAAAGCCTTTGGCCGTGAACGCCGTTTTCCTTTAGTCAATAAATGGGCGGTAAAAGGCTAAGCGTCAACGACTAAAGTTGCTATTTCAATCTTTTAGATGTCTCTGTAGTCTGAATACACTACCCTTTAGATAAAGGCTAAAAGGTTGAATAACTTTACGTTTCTATATAATTTTATATAATATAATCAGAATGTTTTATAATAAGCTGGGTACTTACCCAGCTTTTTTAGTTTTTATTGATAAAGTTTTCTTTATATAAAACTCTTTGAATAAATAATTAAACCCAGTGCTCTACTTTTCTATATTTCAACTACTTTCAATTTAACTACCCTACCTATCGTTATCCGAGTCCGTCATGAGTTTGCTAACCGCTAGTATCTTTCTTTTATTATTACTGGCTTTGAGTGCCTTTGTTTCTGGGGCAGAAATTGCTATCGCTGCTGGTCGCAAGATTAAGCTGCAAATCATGGCAAAAGAAGGCGAAGTCCGCGCCCTTGATGTTTTGCATATGCAAGAAAATCCTGGTGGATTTATTACGGTGGTGCAAGTCGTGCTTAATGCTGTCGCCATTTCAGCTGGTGCGGTTGGTGAGTCGGCGATTAGCCCGTATTTACAGCTGTTAGTCAAGAATGAAGCGGTGTCATCGGTTATCTCATTTGTCGTGATTACCAGCTTATTTTCCCTACTTGCTGATTTGATGCCCAGACGTTTGGCGATGTCTAATGCAGAAGTTTTTGCGGTGCGGCTGGTACGCCCTATGATGGCGCTGACATTTATTTTTAAGCCCGTTATTTGGATCTTTGATGGCGCAGCAAACCTCATTTTTGAGTTTTTTGGTATCTCAACCACACGCCAAGATGACATGACACCAGAAGACATCTATGCAGTGATGGACGCGGGCGCGGAAGCTGGGGTAATTAAAAAACAAGAACATCATTTGATTGAAAATATCTTTGAGATGCAAGAACGTACCGTTACGTCGGTCATGAATCCGCGTGAGCATATCGTCTATTTTGATAGCAAAACCAGTACCGAAGAAGTGGTTGAGGTAATGATTGCCCAGCCACACAATAAATTTTTGGTCTGTGAAGAAGACGATTTAGAGCAAATTATCGGCTATGTAGAGTCGCGCAGCTTTCTAGCTCTGGTGCTCAATCAGCAAGAAGTTAGCCTAACCGATAAAGCCCTATTAAAACCGGCATTATTTGTACCTGATACCTTGTCTTTGTTTGAAGTCTTAGAGATGTTTAAATCGACCGGCGCCGACTTTGCCGTTATCGTCAATGAATATGGCTTGGTGGTTGGTGTCATTACCCTGCGTGATGTAATGAGTATTGTCATGGGAGAGCTGGTCACAGTTGAGGAGCAGCCTATCGTACAGCGCACCGATAACTCTTGGCTTATCGATGGCATGACGCCCATTGAAGATGTGGTACGCGCGCTCGATATCGTTAATTTACCGCGCAGTCAAAACTATGAAACCATTAGCGGCTTTATGATGTATATGCTGCGCAAAATTCCTAAAAAAACCGATACCATCGAATACGCCAATTATCGTTTTGAGATTATTGCGACTGATAACCTAAAAATCACCCAGCTACTAGTTACTAAGCTTGAAGAAGCGGTTAAGTAAAAAGAGCGGTTCAAATTTAATATCTTATAACTTGATTTAGTATTCACTTAATGGTTTAACAGTCAATTAATGACAAGCTCAAAATCAGCCACGCACCCCAAATATCGCCGAGCCGACGCGTACCATGGTCGAGCCATGGGCAATCGCGGCGCTCATATCATCACTCATGCCCATACTCAGCGTATCCCACTGCTTTAATTCTGGATGTTCACGCTTGATACTATCAAATAACTGCTTGATGCGAACAAAAGCATCAGTATTGGCTTTTGCGGGAATAATCATCAGCCCGCGCAATTGCAAGCGCTCGTACTCTTTAAGCGCGCTTATCAAGTCTGGCAGCTCAGCTGGCAAACATCCTGACTTACTGTCTTCATTATCAATATTAACTTGTATCAACACATTAAGCGCTGGCAGCTCGGCTGGGCGCTGCTCATGTAAACGTTTGGCGATAATCTCACGTTCAAGCGTTTGCACCCAATCAAAATGCTCTGCAATATCACGGGTTTTATTACGCTGAATACTGCCAATATAATGCCAAACGATGTGTTCACAGTCTGGCTGTTGTCGTAAAGCTTGTATTTTCTCAATAGCCTCTTGCAAGTAGTTTTCACCGAAATCTTGTTGGCCTTGACGCGCTAACGTCGCAATCATCTCAGCAGGTTTGGTTTTAGACACTGCTAATAAAGTGATCTCGTCTTTCTGCCTTTGCGCCTGTACAGACGCTTGCGCCATCTGCTCACTTACTTGCTGCCAATTTTCAATCAATTTCGCCGCCTCAAAATCATCTTCATTGTTTTTTTTATCAGCTAAACTCGTAGCGTTAGTTTGTGGTGTAGAGGTAGTGTTCATAAAAAACTCACTGAAATATTAGGTAATTATTTTATTAATTATAAATAGAAGAAGCTATGAAATTAGGCAGTTAAAATTTTGATAAGAAACAGACATAAACTTATATTAACAAAACAAAGTATATTTGGATTATTTTTACATTTTATGCATATAGTAGATGGTTAAATAGCAGCAGGCTTGTATCATATTGTTACATAGTCTAACTCATGCTACTGAAAAATATAGCAATAGTAACAGCGAAGACTACAACTCTTTTAAATAAGCTAAGTTAAATAGTGGCATAGAATCGTAAAGTATCATAATTTCTAAGCGTTTCTTTGTCCATTCTTGTTTGGCTCATTTTTGTCTATCAATAGGGATATTTCACTATGGCTGAAAAGCATCATTTAAACATCGAAGACTTGTTGCGCTTTACCGTTAAGCACAAAGCGTCGGATTTACATATTTCAGCCGGTATGCCAGCGATGATTCGTGTCGATGGTGAGATGACCCGTATTAACATGCCTGAAATGACGCATCAAGTGGTGCATCAGCTTATTTATGACATCATGAATGATAAGCAACGCGCTGACTTTGAAGAGTTTTTTGAGACCGACTTCTCTTTTGAGATTCCAAATCTAGCACGTTTTCGTGTCAACGCCTTTAATCAAAACCGCGGCGCTGGCGCTGTTTTTCGGACCATTCCTTCTAAAGTTCTTACTATGGAAGACTTAGGTATGGGTGACGTCTTTAAACGGGTATCTGACTTTAAACGCGGTGTGGTACTGGTCACAGGTCCAACGGGTTCAGGGAAATCTACCACGCTTGCTGCCATGATCGACTATATCAATGAAACCCGTAAAGAGCATATTTTAACCATTGAAGACCCGATTGAATTTGTCCACGAGTCTAAAAAGAGCTTGATTAACCAACGCGAAGTCCACCGCGATACCTTAGGTTTCGAGCCAGCATTGCGCTCTGCTCTACGTGAGGATCCAGACGTTATTCTCGTTGGTGAGTTACGTGACCTTGAGACCATTCGCTTGGCATTGACTGCCGCTGAAACAGGGCAGCTGGTCTTTGGCACCTTGCACACCAGCTCTGCTGCCAAAACTATTGACCGCGTGATTGACGTCTTCCCTGCAGCCGAAAAAGATATGATACGGGCGATGCTTTCAGAGTCGCTACAAGCGGTCATCTCACAAACGCTACTACGTCGGCAAACCGGTGGACGTATTGCTGCCCATGAAATCATGCTAGGCACGCCTGCGATTCGTAACTTGATACGTGAGAATAAAATCGCGCAGATGTATTCTGCTATCCAAACAGGTGCAGGTGAAGGCATGATTACTCTTGATCAAACGCTTAAAAACTTGGTTTCAAAAGGCACAATCAGTAAAGATGTGGCTCGCCCTTATGCCAAACAGCCTGAAGCCTTTATTTAGTATGGGTTTACATAGTATTAAGAGTTTTAATATAAATTTTTGTTAAAGTTATAGATAAATGATCAAAAACTTTTATTCAGCTTTAGTTATTTCAACGATTGTTATTGCCCGCTTTAAAAGTTTATTGCAGCAGTTTTAAACTATATATTCCAAATGTAGGTACGTTATGGACATTGATAAGCTTTTACAATTAATGATTAATAAAAACGGCTCTGACCTTTTTATTACTGCTGATGTCGCGCCGTCCATGAAAATCAATGGCAAAATTTTGCCCGTTGGTAAAACGCCGTTAACCGCTGAGCAAACCATGAGATTGGTCAAGGGGGTGATGACCCCAAGCCAGCAAAAAGAATTTGACGAAACCAACGAGTGTCAATTTGCGATTTCAGATCAGGCACAGCAAGCGCGCTTTCGGGTAAGTGCCTTTATTCAGCGCGACATGGCAGGGATGATTTTACGGAAAATCGAAAACAAAATCCCCACCGTTGAAGAGCTGCGCCTGCCGCCAGCGCTAAAAGAGCTGGCCATGAAAAAGCGCGGTATTATCTTACTCGTTGGCGCGACAGGTACGGGTAAATCAACTACCCTTGCGGCGATGATTGGACATCGTAACCAAAATTCACACGGTCATATTATTACTATCGAAGATCCGATTGAGTTTGTACATAAGCACCGCGGTTGTATCATTACCCAGCGCGAAGTTGGTATCGATACCCATTCTTTTGAGGCAGGTCTTAAAAATACCTTGCGCCAAGCGCCTGATGTGATTTTGATTGGTGAGATTCGTAACCGCGAGGTTATGAGCTACGCGATTCAATACGCTGAAACGGGGCATTTGGTCTTTGCAACTTTACACGCCAATAACGCCAACCAAGCGATTGACCGTATCATTCACTTTTTTGAAACCAGTCGCCATAATCAGTTGTTTATGGATTTGTCCTTGAACTTGCAAGCTATTATTGCTCAGCAATTGATTCCAACGCCTGATGGTAAAGGACGCCGCGCTGCTATTGAGATTTTATTAAACTCACAGCTGGTCAGCGACTATATCCGTAAAGGCGAGGTGCACGAAATCAAAGATGTCATGACGCGCTCACGTGATAGCGGCATGCAAACCTTTGACCAAGCGCTGTTTGATTTATATGAAAATGGTGAAATCACTTATAAAGAAGCCATTCTGCACGCAGACTCCCCTAACGATTTACGCTTAAAGATTAAGTTAAGTGGTAAAAATGGCAACGTCAACCTAGATGAAGGTGCCGATAGTTTATCGTTAGATATCACTTAAACTGGCTCAACTTGGTTAAATTTTCCCATAAAAAAGCCCTCATCACATATGAGGGCTTTTTTTGGCGTTTCAGTTAATATTTAGACAGTAATAGACTATAAATTATCAATATCAGATAATCGTTTTCTCAAACGCTTACTTAGCGTTGTCTCTACAAGCTTGATTATCACAAATACCGTATAGCACCAAAGAATGACCAGATAGCTTAAAGCCATGCTCTGCCGCTACTTTGGTCTGCTCTTCTTCAATGGTTTTGTTATGGAACTCGACGATTTTGCCGCAGACATCACAAACCAGATGGTCATGATGCTCTTCTTGAGTAATCTCAAACACTGATAAATTGTTTTCAAAGTTATGGCGCTCAACGATACCGGCTTGCTCAAACTGGGTTAATACGCGGTAAACGGTTGCCAGCCCCACATCTTCGCCTTGATCAATCAGCGCCTTATACACTTCTTCAGCACTCATATGATGCAGCTCTGCACTTTCAAGCAGCTCTAAAATTTTGATACGTGGTAACGTTACCTTTAAACCCGCTTTACGTAAATCTTGATTGGTAAAAGAAGCCATAATATCCCTTCTGACTATGAAAGTCTTAGCAAATGAATTCAAAAAACAGGAGTTAAATAAACATCAATAGTTAACAATAAGTGCTGATAAAATATAAAAACCATAAAAAATGAGCGATTATGCAGAGCATTTTTTGCGAAAAAACGCTGCCAAGTGTTTGAATTTAAAATATAAATAATAAAGGCGGTAAGATAGCGCTTGGTAAATAATGTCGTAAGTGGTAGGCAATTGCAAGTAAATGACGTATCATTTGTGCAAGATTGCCTGCAAGACCCCCATTATCGGTTTTTAGCAGCGCCTAACCCATTTTTTATGAGTCATCTTACCATGATAAAGACCTTTAATTTTCGTTCGTTAAGCTCTACAAACGCCTTACGCAAGATTACCATGACGACTATGCTCAGTGCCACTGTAGCTATGTCTGGCTGCTCATTACTGAGTGTCTATAAAATTGACTTGCCCCAAGGCACTGCCATTACCCAAGCGCAAGCGCAAAAAGTGCAAGTAGGTATGAATCAAAATCAGGTGCTTTATATTCTTGGTAGCCCAGCAATCAGAGACACGCTCGCGCCAAAACGCTGGGACTACATTTACGACTATAAAGCCGGAACAGAAGGTCGCCGTAAAGGTATCGCCGATGTCAAAAATGCCAGCCAGCATTTGATTGTTTATTTCGACGATAACGGTATAGTGACCCGCATTGAAGGTATCGATAGCCTGCCTGCATCATAAGTCTGATAGAAATTTCTAAAAACTAACCGCGAGATTTATTTTTGCGCTGAGACATGGGATCAGCGCTTAAGCTGCGATATACCTCTACCCGATCAGACGGCTGCAATATATAATTGAGCGGCTGCTTTTGCGCATATACTCCCACATGCCAACGCTTAGCCGTTGGCGTTGTTGTATTGGCAACCTGTTCACACCAGCTTGCTAGCTCTTCAAACTGTTTTAGCCAACCTGCCTGAGCCAAGGCCTCATACAAAGTTGTGCCCTGACTGACTTGAACAGTTTGGTAATGCTGGCGCGCCGCCTCTTCTGCATACGCCAGATATACTGTTATCAAATCATTCTGCTCAGCCTGAGCTGGGTTAACGTTAACCTCATCTTTATCAGCTGTACTATGGTTGGCAGCGGTCATCAGCTTAACCACTGCATCACCCAACCGATTAACGCTAACAGTAACGCCAGCGGCACAATAAGGCGTATCGCTACCCGCCATAAGTTATAAAAAGCTTCATTGCCAAAGTTTAAAGACTTACGCAAATGGCTGATTTTCATCTGCCAACCAGCAAAAACAGACAATAACAGCACGGCGATACTACTGATAATCACCAAAATACCGACTAGCCAATTGGTCGGTATGGCGACGACTAACAGCAGAGCTAGCACAAACGTTAACACCACACTGACTAGCAAACCAAATTTATGCGCCAATTGCTGCGTACTATAATGGAGCAAATAGCTGACCACAAACAGCACACCGACCCAATACAATAGCTGTCCGATTGGTGGCAGTGCCATGCCGCTGATAAATAAAGCGACCACACCAACCACTAGCTGTAATATCCAAATCGGTAATACCAGCTTGGTTGCGCGATATACTTGCGCAGCACTATTACGAATGGTTTTTTGCGCATTGTGATTATCAACCCCTACCGCCGTGACCGTTTGCTTGCTCACTAAGTTTTGGCCAAACCAGTATAAACCTGTACCCGCACCGACGCTCACTAATGCCAACGCCACGGCGTGCGCCCACTCACTTAAGCTGACATCAGTCATGGCAAAAGCGATATTGGGCAGACCGTTGGCCACACCCAATAATAAACCGACTAGCATTAAGCCCAAGCCAATTGGTAACGGCGCCACGCCGAGTAAGCTTAATAAGACGGCGATGACCATCAATCCTGCAGCAATAGCGAAGCTTGGTACATTAGGTACGCTATTGAGTTCCGTGAAAGCGGCTAAAATACCTTGGCTTGCTCCCGATATGACAAGCGCAGCAATGAGGATAGAAACCAATGCCGCAAGCCAGCCAAAACTGCGCCAAAAGGTGCTGGCATCGGCTTCGCGTGTAAGCTTTTGCATACCTGCCAAAGGTGCTTCAGCACTACGATAAGCCAAAGCAATTTCCGCATACACAACGGGCAGAGAGACCAGTAGCATCGCCAACAGCCACAGCAACCAAAAGTCAATCTCGCCTATAGATGCAGGTGCAAACCAGCGAAATAACAATAGCGGTAGCAGCGCGGCGATAAAGTAAGAAGCGTAGCGAATCATCATAATCTAAATCCAAGCGATTCAAAGTGAATAATAGTTAAGGCTATAAAGTACTGATAGACATCTATATTTTCTATGATAGCGTCATATGAAAGCCGCTTAATTGTTATAAGGGTTATCAAAGCTTATGCAAATTATATAAGGACAAATAGTTATAAAAAAACCCCGAAATCGGGGTTTAAGAGCTAAATCATAACGGCGGCAGCAAATTGTTTCACTTATTATATAATCTCACTAAGCGCGTCAAAGTGCGAGCCGCTATATAGTTAGCCAATTAGTGAATCGCGCTCACATAATCTGACAAGATACGAATATCGCGATCAGACAGTTTTGCCGCAACCATCTGCATCATACCCATCTCGCCTTCTTTTTCCGCATCGTTAACACGTTTTTGTTCATCGCTATCGATATCATCAACACGTCCGGCAGCACGGAAAAGCTTTAGCTGAGTGGCAATATATTCAGCGTGCTGTCCGCCTAAACGCGGAAATGCAGCCCAAACGTTACCCGCCGCATCTGGACCATGACAGCCTGCACAACCGATAACGCCACGGGATTTGTCACCACCTAAAAATAGCTTAGTCGCTTCTTGCGTCGTCGCAGGATTACCAAATGCGACGCCCCAAGGTTTTTGGCTGGCATAATAACCTGCAACGTTGGCTAAATCTTGCTGAGACAAATTGGCAACTTGCGACTGCATGATACCGTTTTTACGGTAGCCTGATTTATAATCGACCAACTGCTTATATAAGTACTTTACGTTTTGACCGCCAAGATTTGGCTGTGCTGGCACAGGACTGACACCATCAACACCATGACAAGCCGCACAAACGGTTTCGGCAATTTGCTTACCTGCATTGACGTCATGTTCAGGAACAATAATAGCAGCTTGTACGCTGAAACTTGCAACACATAAGCTGGCGGCAGCGATTAACTTTTTCATTGATACAAATCCTACTAACTCGACGTAAGCATTATTTAGAGTGATTGCATTATCAAAAGCCGCACCCACTACAAAGATAGCATCTGATCAGCTACGCTATGTATTACGCGGTCTTTATCACAAGCAGCCCGAAAGTACTTACTAATATCAGGGTTTATTTTGGATTATTATAGCAAGACTTTTTACTATTTGCCTACTTAATCGTAGCATTGGTTATTTTTTCTGGCGGTTCGACATTTATTCACTTAATAAAAAAAACAAAAAGCGCGATAGGTTTGTTAACCTTGCGCCCCATATCGTTTATCTTTGCCTTTATTTAACCGTTTAAGGCCACTTTCTGCTTAGCTACTTGCTCATATACTCGATAAGCTTGCGATAATCCTCATCACTACATTTTTGGCATAAGCCACCCGCTGGCATTTGAATCATGCCATTTTTGACAGACTTAACCAACGCTGGCATACCTTTTTGTTTGATAAGCTGTTGCCATTTGGCACTATCGCCTTTTTTAATCGCATTGAGTGCGCCACTATCGTGACAGGCGGCACATGAGTTATTATAGGATGTTGCAATATCGGCGGCGCCTGCACTACTGATCGTCGCCGTACCAATGATTAAAGCAGCACTACTGGCAGCTAAGAAACGATAGCTTTTAGCAAAAATGTCGGTGATTGAAAACATAAGACACCTCGTATCTTTTTCGTTTGCTTAATCCATGATTTTATTAAGCGTTCATTGTGCAATTGTCATTCACTTTATCTGACTAAATATTGTAACAATATATGTCATATTAATATATATAAATATGGTTTAGCTTTGTTAACAACGTTTATTTAAATAAAAATCGGGGCTCAAACACGATTTTATTTACGGTTATGTTGTCATTAATATGAGGGTAATTGCCTTTATTTCAATAACTAAGCGCTATAATAGTATAGAATAGGCGTTATCCTAAAATGCTCATGTTATTAACGGCCTACTTTTGCCGCTCACCTATTTTTGGCTTTGCTTACTGCCCTATTTTATTCACAAACTTTTCACTACTGTATCTAATTTTTTAAGATTAATGAGTCATTTATGAGTACCCCGTTTAAAGATGTCGCCGCCGAACATGCGGATTTTAATACCAAAGCCCGTCAGCGCATTCAGCAAACTGAATTTATGACGTCCGCGCCGACTTTTCGTCTTTGTCCGCCCGATGTAGGGCTCGAAGTCGCTTTTGCTGGTCGCTCGAACGCGGGAAAGTCGTCCGCTATCAACGCCCTAACCAATCAACGTCAACTGGCGCGCTCGTCTAAAACGCCTGGGCGGACGCAAATGATTAACTTCTTTAGTATCGGCGATACCTATACGCGTTTGGTTGACTTGCCGGGCTATGGTTATGCGGCCGTGCCCCTTGAGATGAAAAAAGAATGGCAAGTTGAGCTTGAAGAATATCTGGTATCGCGTTCAAGCCTAGCAGGTTTGGTACTGATGACCGATATCCGTCATCCGCTTAAATTCTTTGATGAGCAAATGCTGCATTGGGCAAAAGATGGCGAGCTGCCGGTGCATATTTTGCTCACCAAAGCCGATAAGCTTAAATATGGCGCGTCTAAAACTGCGCTGCTTAATACCCGTAAAAGACTTAAGCAGTTGGGTTTAGACTGCACGATACAGTTGTTTTCCGCATTAAGAAAAGAAGGTCTTGATGAGCTGGCAGGCGTCATGGGTAATTGGTATCAATATCAGGCCAAGGAGGATAAAAATGCTGAAGCGTCTGTTATTGAAAACCAAGAAAATAGAATAGAAACTAACGACCAAAGCGCTGATAAGTAAAAAAGTGCTAAATAGACTACTCAGTTTATTCAGTAGAAATTTCAAAAGGGTTTATCATTTATAACGATAAACCCTTTTTTTATGGGTATTTTTTTGAAAAATCTATTTGTTAAGATTAAATGACGTTTTATTTAAACACATAATTTATGCGCACGACTTATGCACATAACAATGCCACTAATTCTTGCGGCGTGTCCACTTGATAAGTTGGCTGCTCGGCAGCAAGCTCGCTGCTTGACGCTGTGCCATAATTGACCGCAATACTGGTCATGCCCAAACGATTGGCCATTTGTATATCGTAGATACTGTCACCGATAAATACTGCCTGCGAGATTGACTGCTTGGTGTAGTCTAAGATATCGCTCAGCATTTGCGGATCAGGTTTGGAGCCGGATTCATCAGCACAGCGCGTGATGGTAAAATAGTGACGGCTAGCAGAAGCCTCTAATACTCGATCTAACCCCTTCCTTTTTTTGCCGGTAGCGACCGCAAGCTGTTTATCTTGCTGCTTTAACGTCAGGAGCATTTCGTCTATCGGCATAAAAAACGGCGTACGATGGCTGTTCGGAATATAATAATCCGCATAGCTTTGCTGAATGGCAAGCTTTTGCGTATCGCTTGCTTGCGGATATAAAATCTCAATGCCGTGCATTAAGCTTAGCCCAATAATGTCTTTGACGGCCTGATCGGTAGTCGTAAAGCCATGCGCCTCGCCTGCTACATGCATCGACTCAACGATTAGGCCAATCGAATCCATCAAGGTGCCATCCCAATCAAAAATGATCAGCGTTTTACCCGCTAAATGATGCTCGGCTGCTAATTCAGAAATATTGGTTGGCGCTGGTTTACTAGCGATAGATGCTGTCATGGGCTAACCCTTTAAAAATAACAAATGGCAAATATGAAAACGTCACAGGTACTTATTTGGCGAATGTATGCGCAAATAAGCAACTGTGACGATTGTGTTGAATAGTCATTTCAAAACTGCATTGACTATTAGTCTTTAAACAGTCTTTAAAAAGAAGTTTTTAAAAATTATTCAGGCAGCTGAATATCTGCTGGTAACCAATCTTGCATCTCATCTGGTAATGGCGCAGTAATAGTTTCATAGCCAGGAATATCCAAGCGCCACGCATGTAAACACAAACGATGCACGCCCGATTTGTCATGCACATTGTATTTATCATCACCTAAAATAGCATGACCGATATGCGCCAAATGTACGCGAATTTGATGGGTGCGACCGGTCAAAGGTTTTGCTTCAAGCAGGCTCACTGGCTGATCGTTCAGCGTAAAGCGGCCATGCACAATGATATCGGTCTGGCTTTCTTTGGCTTGTGGGTCTTGCGCGTCTACTTTTACGCGGCGCTCACCGCTAGTCAGCGTATAGCGCAGTAATGGCGCGTCGATACGCTGCTCATTGAGTGCAGGTTGACCTTTCGCTAGGCAAAGATAATGCTTTTGAATGGTTCTATCGACAAGATGCTGCTGGAGCACTTTTAACGCCGAGCGCTTTTTAGAAATCATCAGCAGACCTGAAGTGTCTTTATCGATACGATGAATCAGCTCGAGATATTTTTTACCTGTCACTTCGCGCATGGCTTCAATAACGCCAAAATCTAAACCACTACCGCCATGCACAGCAATACCAGCAGGCTTATTAAGTACGATTAGACCCTCATCTTCGTAGACCACTCGCGCCAATAAGCTATTGGCAAATTCAGCGCTGATAATCGGTTTATCACGGGTCGCCAGCTGTACAGGCGCTATACGTACCACGTCTTCACGTTGCAATCTGTCATGCGCTTTACAGCGTTTATTATTAACGCGCACTTCGTCTGAGCGAATCATCTTGTAGATGTGGGATTTTGGCAAACCCTTTAGGCGATTGAGCAAAAAGTTGTCTAAGCGCTGGTCGTGCTGATGGCGCGTGACTTCAAGGTAATTGACCTTTTCAAAGTTACTGATTTCGTCGTCGGCACTTTGCGGGCGCGTTTTACTATTAAAGATAGCGGGCGCTTCGTGGATAGGCTGTTCGGTTGGCATTTTTGAGTTTGTCATTTTTAGTTAGGTATTTACACAAAGATTTGCTATAGTTTAGCATGTTGAGCGCCAATTAAGCAGAGGCTGCGACAATAATTCCTTGTTGTTACAGACAATATTACGCCTTTGCTACTACTGGTTAGTCAGGCAATAGCCGTTATAAAGGTTGCCAAACTTGTGCGTTTCATCTGATTTTAAGGGTGTTATATCCCTTGATATACCCTATAATGCCCCATAAATTGTAAGAACAACGCTGATAATCATCTATATATAGAATGTATCAGTACCCAAAATTTTTAGTACAACGTTTTTTAGTAATATAGTTTTTTATCAAGACAAAACACGCTGATATTAAACGACATCGCTTTGATAAATTGGCTAACAACCATTTTATCGCGCGATAACAACATAACATTTACTCACTACCGCCTAACCACGACTTATTTTGATAATTATTTATCACGCATAACTGATTATCAGTCAGTCCTTTAGCGCACAGTTGAGCAAGTATGGGTCGCTTAGAGCCAGAATCGAGCATCATTTGTTGATTATCGATAGCTGCCTGAGTATTGGTGGTCAAACAGAGCACGCGAAGTAGGATAGACAAGAGACACCGTGCCGATAAGCCGGTCATTTATTCTGTTTGCCAAGTACGCCCCGCTGATGATTAGAGCAGCACCACCTAGCTTTGAGTTACCCCAGATATTTTTGACGTGATAGCCAAAAGAACGATAAATAAAGAATGACCAATTGCTTTACCTAAAAGGATAACCGCTGCACGGCACTGTTTTATGCACTAGCACTTACCGATAAAACAGTTCTTTATTAACAGCGCTATGATTGCTAGACCTTGATTGATTAATTGTGACAACACGATGCTTTTTTGGTAATTGTGACCTCTTAAATCTCAGTCCTTATCCATCGCCGCCCTTACAAGGTGTGCGAATTAAACTTGGATAAATGGCTGTCAAAAAGACCACAAACCCGCGCGTGCCTTAATCGTTAGACCAAGCCTACTCATAATATGATATAGATAGTAGCTTTACACCCTACCTTGTCTATACGAACGTTACCGACATTAGCAGGATAAATGGCTAATACATTTTAGGTTAACAGCAGTTACGAAAAGCTCATGTGCTTGCCGTCATTTCTGCTTTACGTTCTACCGCTCATTAACATCTACTCAGGTTGATTTACCCTTAACCTCACTTGCTCACTTGCCCGAAAGCCTGCCTCGTCGTTGTTATGCGTACTCATAGGATTCAAACATGAAACGCATTTTAATCAACGCTACTCAAAACGAAGAAATTCGCGTTGCCCTTTGTAAAGGTAATCATCTTTACGATTTCGATTTAGAAAACCGTACCCGCGAGCAAAAAAAATCCAACATTTATAAAGGTCACGTTACCCGTGTCGAGCCATCGCTTGAAGCGGTATTTGTCGAATATGGCTCACAGCGCCAAGGCTTTTTGCCAATTCGTGAAATTTCTGCTGAATATCTAAGCGGCAATCCACGCGATGAAAACATCAAAAAATTGATCAAAGAAGGTGATGAGCTTATCGTCCAAGTCGAAAAAGAAGAGCGCGGTAATAAAGGCGCAGCCCTTTCGACTTATGTCTCTTTAGCAGGGCGTTATCTAGTATTGATGCCAAACAATCCTCGTGGCGGCGGTATTTCGCGTCAAATCTCGGGTAAATTGCGCGAAGATATGAAGCGTATGCTCGGCAATCTTGATTTGCCAAAAGGCATGAGCGTCATCATTCGTACTGCGGGTATTGGTAAAACCCAAGAAGACTTGCAACACGATTTAAATCACTTGCTTAATATCTGGCAAGCCATCCAAGAACAAAATCAAAAATATCCGTCACCGCGTTTGGTGCACCAAGAAGCAGGCGTCGTCACCCGTGCCGTGCGTGATTATCTACGCGATGATATTAGCGAGATTTGGATTGATAACGAAAACGCTTATATCGAAGCGGCCGGTTTTATCGATGCCGTGATGCCAAAACAAGCAGAAAAATTGCGTAAATATACCGATTATGAGCCGATGTTTTCGCGCTTTAATATCGAAAAGCAGATTGAAACAGCTTATCAGCGTGAAGTTCGCTTGCCATCAGGTGGCTCAATCGTTATTGACCAAACTGAAGCCTTAGTATCTATCGATATCAACTCAGCAAAATCAACCAAAGGCTCAGATGTTGCTGAAACTGCCTATCATACCAACCTAGAAGCTGCCGATGAGATTGCACGCCAGTTACGTCTGCGTGATATGGGCGGTTTGATTGTCATTGATTTCATCGATATGAATGACAATAAGCATCAAAAAGAAGTGGAAAAACGTCTGGTTGACGCGACCAAATACGACCGCGCGCGTGTACAGTTTGGTGATATTTCTAAATTTGGTTTGATGGAAATGAGCCGTCAGCGCCTGCGCCCATCGCTAGAAGAGTCGACCGGCTATATTTGCCCGCGTTGCCATGGCAATGGCATGATTCGTGATTTGCGCTCGCTATCATTGTCGATTATGCGTCAGATTGAACAAATCGCCTTAAAAGAACGTCAAGGCGAAGTACAGGCCGAAGTGCCAACCGATATCGCGGCTTTCTTATTAAACGAAAAGCGCGATAGCTTGGTTTATTTGGAGCAAGACAGCGGTACGCGTATCACGATTTTACCGCACGCGCATTTAGAATCGCCAAACTTTAAGCTACATTTTAATCGTGATGGCTTTGCGCCATCGAGCTATGAGCGTATCACCGATACCCAGCAGCAAGAGCATAGCGATTTAGGTTATAACGTCGACTGGCAGACCGCTGATTCAGTGCGCCCTGAGCAGCAGCCAACACGCCAGCCTCGTCAAGTAGCTGATAATGGTAGCAATAAAAACAGTCAAGCGACTCCTCGAGCCAGTAGTCAGCAGCAAAACACGACCAGTCATAGTAATGACCATCGTAGCAATGCCAATACTAACGCTAGCAATGCAACAACACGTGCGCCCCAACCCCAAACTCAGTCACAAAACGCCCCAACTGTTGCGACTACCGCGGCGCCAGTAGCTTCACAAAACAATAACGCGACTGCTGCCCAACCGCAAGCAGTCGCTTGGTTATCCAACCTATTTGCCCAAGCGCCGCAAGCATCGACGACGCCTAAGGTCAGTAGTCGTGATGCTGCCGAAGCCATTGAAGCACTGGTAAACACGGGCGCTCAAAGCCTTGGCTCATTTGGACAAATCGATAACAGCGCCCTAGACGCCAACACTCAAGCCGCAGCAGCGCCGCAAACGGCAAGCAATCAGCAGAACACTGAGCAACAGCCGAACACTAATCGTCAGCAAGCCGCTAATAGTAATACTGATGATAACAACGACGCTGAAGACAGAAGAAGACGTAAATCGCGTAAATCAAGACCTTCTAAAACGCGTCAAAGAAAAGAGCCGTCAGATGAGTCCAATGGTAATGCTGCTAGCAACAACGTAGACGACAGCCGCTCAACCGGCACTGACGACAAGCAGGCTGATAGTCAAGATAAACGTCAGCATGATAATCGACGCACCAACGACCGTAATCGTAACAACCGCCAAGACAGCGGTCGTAATGGACATGACAATAGCAATACCGAGCACAATGACGCTGCTAGGAAAGACGCTAATACAATAGATGAGCAAACGCGTGCCAAGCGTAAATCAAACAGTCAGCGCTCCTCACGCGGCAAAATTGAGCGCGGTGAGACGTTAAGTGCGAATAACGAGCATAGCAATAAAGAAACTAGTAACGGTAATGGCAAAAGCCAATCAAGCGCGCGCCGCAACCAAGACCCTAATGAAGTGGTATTACAGGTCAATGAAGCGTCTACAGAGCTCAAGTCGCCAGAAGTTGTGCACTTGTCTTTAGATGATAGTAAATCTGTAGCAGCCACTCGCCAAGCGCCTGAAAAGCAAAGCGCTGAGAAAGCTATCAATGAAGCTGATAAGCAGAAAGCAAGTCAGGAAGACAGCACTGCGAAAAATGCAGATAAGCAGGAAGCCGTTGAGCAAATTACTGATAGTCAAGCTGCTAAAAACCGCCGTGACTCGGTTGATAGTAGTCAAAAAACCAGTACGCAAACTGTGACTGCCGACGCTGCTAAAAGTGACAATCCTGCAAGTGGCGATGCAGTGATACCTGCAGCAAAAACGGATGAAACCAAGCTAAGCTCTACTGATGATAAAGTGCAAAAGTCTGACGCTAACTCTGTAGACGAGCGTAATGTCGAGGCTACACAACCAGCAGCAGAAAAATCATCAATGTCTAAAAGTCGTGATGCTGTCGAAACTAGCGGCAAAGATGACTATGTAGCACCTACTGAGAAAGCGCAGAAAACTGGTTCTAATGTTGATTTTAATACGGATGATACTGACAGTAGCAATCAAGCAGCGTTTGAACTTGACCATCAAGCTTTATTTGCCAAGCGTTATGTAACGGCTGAAAAGTTCGGTCAAGCCAGCAATGATCCACGCGTGGTTCGTCGTCAGCATGCTCAAGCCTCGACAACCACAGCATCGGATAACCAATCACCTGTGGTAAATGAGCAACGCGCTGTGAACGCTCCAGCTATCCGCGGCACGGTTGGCGAGTTTATCCGCGCAACCTTGCCAGAGGCGCCAGCGCGTTTAGCCGCTGAAGGCGTGATTAATTGCTTTAATGCGGCTATCGCTTTGCACCTAGAGCAAGCTAACGCTGTTAACGAAAAAGTAGATAGTAACAACGAGTCTAAAGTCGAGACTGGCGAAGCTGCCAAGCAAGATTTTGACTTTAGTAACTATGGCTACGAGCCTTTAGCAGCGGATTATCTCGCAAGCTTTGAGGCGATGACGCAAGCTGTCAGTCAGTTTGCTGCGGCGCAAGGTAAAACAGCCGTTGAGCCTCGCCCTATTAGCAAGCGGGCGAGCAACGACCCACGCGGTCAGCATCCTGACTATCAGGAGCCAGCTGCAACCACAGTCGCCGAAGCGCCTAAAAATGGCTCTCTAGCAGCCGACAGCGACGTTGACGTTGACGCTCAGAATGTAGACGCCACTGCACTGGCCAATCAAAGTCAGACAGACGATGTCAG
Source organism: Psychrobacter communis (assembly GCF_014836505.1). Taxonomy (NCBI): domain Bacteria; kingdom Pseudomonadati; phylum Pseudomonadota; class Gammaproteobacteria; order Moraxellales; family Moraxellaceae; genus Psychrobacter; species Psychrobacter communis. The sequence continues at coordinate 15,944 of NZ_JACSQR010000022.1, read as the reverse complement.
CGCCGATAGTGAAGAGTTGCTAAAAGTAGAGCAAGCGCTCGAAGCAGAAGACTCGGGGCAATCTGATGTTGATGCCGTAGAAGCGCAAAACCTTGAAGCAGCAGATACTAAAGTTACCGATGCTGAAGTTAAAGATACTGATTCTGAAATCAGCGTTTCTGATGTCGAGCAAAGCGAAACCGAGCAAGCATCTGAGCCAACTGAACAGCTATCTGAACAAGCGACAAAAGAGGAAATTCAGGCGGCGAAGTCAAAAACGACCATCGCCAGTTATAAAAACATGATCGAAAATGTGGCTGAGCAATTACTACCACAAAAAGGCATGTTTAATTTAACCACGCCAAAAGTGCCAAAAGCGCGGACGCGTAAGCCGAAAGCGGAGCATAAAAAGCCAACGCAAGCGGAAAAATCAGAAAATGACGATTCTGATAGCGAAAGCTAATAGCTATCATTAATACTCTTTTATAAAATATCAAAGCCCCAAAGTTGTTAGCAACTTTGGGGCTTTTTAATCAATATATCTTTATAGCGATCTTTTATAGTCAAAACATCCTAAAAACGCGACAGTATTGCTGATATCAATTTTTTGTAGCCTCTGTCTGCGTAGGCACAGCAAGCGAGAAAAATTGATATCAGCAGTGCGTGATGTATCAATATTACTTTTCACTCACTATATATCAATGCCAAGCTTTGATAAACAGAACTTTTGAGAAACAGGATTAATGGGCAGTAGGCTCATCTTTATGGCGTATCTTATTGATAACCGTAAATAGCGCTACGATAGCAGCGCCAATAATAAAACCGATAACGCCATTTAATAAGGCAGTGGTAAAGCTCTCAAATACGCCAGTCAAATGCGCAATATCTTCAACTTCATGGTGTAAAAAGTTGATGCCGTGTACCAAAATACCGCCACCAACTAAAAACATTGCTAGAGTACCAGCGATTGATAAAAACTTCATCAGTTTGGGTGCTGCCGCAAATAAGACTTTCCCGACTTTTTGGGTAAAATCGCCGTCTTTTTGCATCATATGCAAGCCTAAGTCGTCGATTTTAACGATGCCCGCAACCAAACCATAAATACCAACAGTAATACCGATGGCTAAAATAGACAGCACCAAACTGCGCTGTAACAACGTAGCGGTTGCCGTCGCACCTAGCGCAATCACAATAATTTCTGCTGATAAAATAAAATCGGTACGCACCGCCCCTTTGATTTTTTCTTTTTCAAAGGCGACCAAATCAACGTTTTTATCTGCGTTGGCTTGCCGACGGGCATTTTGCTCTTCATCATCTGGCAGGGCATGCGGCCAAAAGCGATGTATCACTTTTTCAGCGCCTTCATAAACCAAAAACAAGCCACCACACATCAGCAAAAAGGTGATTAAAGGCGGATAAATGGCGCTAATAAGGATAGCTGCTGGCACCAAAATAAGCTTATTAATAAACGAGCCTTTGGCGACCGCCCAAACGACTGGCAGTTCACGATTTGCTGTGACGCCGGTGACCTGCTCGGCATTCAACGCCAAATCATCACCCAATACCCCAGCGGTTTTTTTGGCGGCAACCTTCGTCATGACCGAGACATCATCGAGTATCACACTGATATCATCAAGTAGGGTTAATAAACTGGCACCAGCCATAGAGTCTCCTTAGAAAGTTAACAAGAAAAATAGAGATAGAAAAATTATTTTAATGAATAATCTATTGTTGTTGACAGTAGCCTACCTAGACTTAAACCGAGATAAAATAGTGCAAGTGTATTTTATATCGGCTTTTTAATGGCTATCTGTAAATGATAAATTTGCCGATAATATTTACCGTTAATAAAGTTGGCAATGTCAACAAATAGCCTTTGGTGGTTATTTCTAAAAATATGTTAATATAACCAGTATTGCTACTTATCTTTTATTATCAATAAATTGCACCTCGTCCTTGAAATATATCGCGCTGACAACAAAATCTAGCGTATACGGGATAAGCGTTCATACACCATCTATGTCCCTGTTTTTATATCTATATCTTGCTTAGGCATCACCGCCTAAAGGAAATATCTATGTTTTTACCTTCTTTCTCTAAAGCCACCCCTGCTCGCGCTATGTTTTCACGCAAGCCTTTATCACGGATGGTGATGGGCGCATTGCTGGTCGTGGTTGCAGCAGGCTGCTCGAATAATGCGGCAGATGCGACCAGCAATACAGGTATCGTCAATAGCGCTAATGCCAAAGTCAGCACCGCACAAGTCGCCGATAATGATGCAGCAGTGGTCAAAGCCTTACAAGCAAATCTAAAAGCCTCAGGGATTGAAGAAAAGATTATCTCAGCCGTACCAACAGATATGGACGATATTTACTGGGTAACGGCATCGGGCTTACCATCGTTTTTTACCGATAAATCTGGCAAACATATTATCCAAGGACAAATCATCGCCGTTGGGCAAGAAGCGCCAGTTGATATCAGTGGCGCTTTGGTTGCCAAAGCCGCGCAAGACGCTCTAAAAACGGTCGATAAAAAAGACATGGTTATTTATCCAGCAAAAGGCGCCACTAAATCAGTTGTTTATGCCTTTACTGATGCCGACTGCCCTTACTGCACCAAGCTTCATGAAGAAATGAGCGATATCAATGCACGCGGTATTGAAGTGCGTTATTTGGCATGGCCACGCAGCGAAGGCAGTATCCCAAAAATGGAAGCGATTTGGTGTAGCGAAGATCGCAAGGCGGCGATGGACCAGGCAAAAATGGGCGCCAATGTTCAAGCGCCTAGCTGTAATAACCCAGTAAAAGAGCAAATCGAGCTTGGAATGTCGTTAGGGGTACGCGGCACGCCAGCTATCTTTACCGAGTCTGGCCAACAAATCGGCGGCTATCTACCTGCGGCGCAATTGGCGCAAACAGCGATCGATGCCAGCTAATCATCTATCCTTATATTGCTGACCTTAGCGACAGTGAGATTGGGTAGACGCCACAAGCGCTTATCGGTATGATACGATGAAGCGCTAGGTAAAATTAGCGGTGTATTTTTATACTTTTCTTCTTTATATCAGCCTCATTTATAAGCACTTTTATATAAGTCTTTTTATGTAAGCGCTGTCATAGAAGCATTTTTATCCAACTCTATAATCTCTTGAGGATACTGTGAGCAAATCCATCAAACTAGCGATACTTGGTCTGGGCACCGTCGGAACGGGCGTGATCAATCTAATCAATGACAATTTAGATGAGTTAAAACGCCGTAGCGGACGCGACATTGTGATTACCGAAGTCGGTACCCGTCGTCAGCGCGATGATATCGACGCTACCATCGTACAAAATAGTGACTTGATGGCAACCGCTGCCAGTGACAATGTCGATATTGTCATCGAAGTGATTGGCGGTACGACCTTGGCTAAAGATGTGATTATGCATGCCATTAAACACGGCAAACATGTGGTCACTGCCAATAAAGCCTTGCTCGCCGAACACGGCAATGAGATTTTCGCCTTTGCCGAAGCCCATAATGTACACGTTGCTTATGAAGCGGCGGTGGCAGGTGGTATTCCAATTATCAAAGTCATGCGTGAAGGCCTTGCTGCCAATAAGATTGAGTGGTTAGCTGGTATTATCAATGGCACTGGCAACTTTATCATGACTGAAATGCGTGATAAAGGTCGCCCGTTCGCCGATGTTTTAAGCGAAGCACAAGCACTTGGTTACGCCGAAGCCGATCCAACCTTTGATGTCGAAGGTATTGATGCGGCGCATAAGCTTGCGCTCCTCGCCTCTATCGCCTTTGGGATTCCGCTACAGTTTGACAAAGTTTACTGCGAAGGTATCACCGGTATTACCTTGCAAGACGTCAACTACGCCGAAGAGCTTGGCTACCGTATCAAACATCTAGGCTTTGCGGTACGCCGCGAGGGTAACGGTTCAGGTGATGACCAAGGTAATAATAGCGCGGCTGGTATCGAGCTGCGTGTTCATCCAACCCTCATTCCACAAAATGCCCTGCTTGCCAACGTTAATGGCGTAAAAAATGCGGTATTGGTCAACTCGCACCCACTTGGTCAGACGCTATATTGCGGTGATGGCGCTGGTGCTGGAGCAACGGCTTCTGCGGTCATGGCCGATGTCATGGATTTGGTTCGCGTTCTTGGTAGTAAAGATAGCAACAATGAAAGCACGAACGGTCACCATGTGCCGCATCTAGCCTTTATCCCAGAGCAATTATCAGACACACCCATCTTGCGTGCTGAGCAGATGATTACCGGTTATTATCTGCGCGTGCATGCGCATGACAATCCGGGCGTTTTGGCGGACATTACTCGTATTTTGAGTGACGCGGGTATCAATATCGATGCCATTTTACAAAAACCTGCGCATAAGCTGGGCCAAGTACCAGTGATTATCTTGACCCTACCTGTGGTGGAAAGTCAGATGAATCTGGCGATTGAAAAAATCGAGAAGCTCGATACCATTACAGATAAAGTCGTCCGTATTCGCTTAGACGAGTTAGCTTAATCTATCCAGCGATTCATCTATAAACGTATAATCTCAGCTAGAAACTTTTATTTTAATGACTAAAAAACTTTCGTTTCAAATACCGAAAAAGGAAAAATAACGATGTCAAATGATGCAATTGTAATTTTAAATGGCGCCCGTACTCCGATGGGTGGTTTTCAAGGCGCTTTAAAGGACGTCAGCGCAACTGAACTTGGCGCAACCGCTATCAAGGCAGCCGTTGAGCGTTCAGGCGTGAGCGTTGATAATATTGATGAAGTCATCATGGGCTGTATCTTGACCGCTGGTCTTGGTCAAGGCCCTGCCCGTCAAGCCATGCGTAAAGCAGGTCTAAATGATGCCACGGGTGCCGTTACCATTAATAAGCTTTGTGGTTCTGGCCTAAAAGCGGTCATGCAAGCGCACGATGGTATCAAAGCGGGCAGCTTTAACGTCGCAGTCGCTGGCGGTATGGAATCGATGACCAATGCGCCTTATATTATGCCAGGGTCACGCGGTGGTTACCGTATGGGACATAAAGAAGTCAAAGACCATATGTTCTTAGACGGTCTAGAAGATGCCGAAACCGGCAAATTAATGGGGCAGTTCGCGCAAGAAATGGCCGATGAAAAAGGCTATAGCCGTGAGCAAATGGACGAGTTTGCTATTGCATCGCTAAACCGTGCTTTGACAGCGATTAAAGACGACCATTTTAAAGATGAAATCGAGCCTGTCACTTTCAAATCGCGTAAAGGCGAGCAAACAGTCGATACCGACGAGCAGCCTGCGCTTGCCAATGCCGAGCGCATTCCTACCCTGCGTCCTGCTTTTGCAAAAGAAGGCACGATTACAGCGGCAAACGCCAGCTCAATCTCAGACGGCGCGGCGGCGGTTGTGATGATGAAAGAATCACAAGCTAAAGCCGAAGGTTTAGATTACCAAGCACGTATTGTTGCCACCGCTTCTAACTCGCGCCATCCAAGCGAGTTTACCATTGCTCCGATTGGCGCCATTGAAAAAGTTCTGGACAAGGCGGGTTGGTCAATTGCAGACGTCGATTTATGGGAAATCAACGAAGCCTTTGCGATGGTAACGATGGCAGCGATGGATGAACTTAAAATCGACCACGCTAAAGTCAACGTCGAAGGCGGCGCTTGTGCACTTGGCCATCCAGTTGGCTGCTCTGGCGCGCGTATCTTAGTCACCCTTATCAACTCGCTTAAACGTACTGGTGGTAAAAAAGGCGTTGCAACCTTATGTATCGGTGGTGGCGAAGCTGTTGCCGTTGCCATTGAACTGGCTTAAGTTTAAGCCAATTCAACGTTTGAGCTTTTAAAATTGAAATTCTGATTTAAAATACCGACTTATTTTCTTAAAATTTTAAGACCGCATAGCTACTAGCTGTGCGGTTTTTTTATACCTAAAAATGACAAATACCGCAAAGCGGTGAACACGCTGTAAGAAAGCCTTAACTTAATTTTATATAGTAACGGCGTCATTTACAGCCTATTACACGCAATTACCTCAAGCGCACACTTTGCTACCTTGCTCATATATCGTATCGAAAAACCTGCTGCTACGATAATAACAAGTTGATGGAGAGGCTGCTTATTAACGATAGCTAGTCCTTAATGATAGCGGGATTCTATTAATAACCACGGAAATATCTTCTTCATCTAATCTTGTTGATTTATAAAATCAAAATCTAAGTTTAAACAAGTTCAAAAGAAATAGACGACAGTTTTTTAGCAACGCAAATTTTTACTGCATTGCAATTTTATAAAAAATAATTATTAATCCAAACAAATAAATTTACTCATAAAAAAGGAAGACAATAATGAGCCAACTAATTCGTTTAAGAGATATCCAAGCAACTCACCGTGACCTAATTGGTGATGACTATTATGACCCAACAGGTAAAACTGCTTATGGCGTCAATGAAGAAAAAATCGGTAAAATCGAAGGTGCGCTAGTAGAAGATACTACTGGTCGTATTCGTTATTTAATCGTTGATGCAGGCGGTTGGTTCAGCTCAAAAGAAGTTCTAGTGCCAGCAGGTCTCGCTCGTATCGTCGGTGATGACGTTTTCTTTGATAGTTTAACGCAAGCACAAGTAGAAGCGATGGAAGTATACGATCACGATTATCAGTACAGCTATAAAGAGCAGTACGAAAAAGATCGTCAATCATTCGCTGCTGATACTGTACCAGAAGCAGAGCGTATGGAGATTGCCGACCATGCGTATAATGCGCCAAACACGCTAGAGCTACTAGAAGAGCGTTTGACAGTCAATAAAGACCGCATCGTTGCAGGCTTAGTAAAAGTTGGTAAGCATGTCGTTACTGAAGAGCGCAACATAGATGTTGACCTTGAAGAAGAGCATGCCAACATTCAGCGTACCAACGTAGATCGTCCAACCGATCGCCGTATCGGTGATGTAGATGGCAATCAAACGGTCGAGGTTCAATTAGAAGCAGAACGTGCTCGCGTCAATAAAGAAACCTATGTCGCTGAAGAAGTAAACGTCAGTAAAACTACCGAACGTCATACTGAAACCATCGCTGAAACCATTCAACGTGAAGAATTAGATATCGATGGTGATGGTAATGTGGTTGACCGCGAAGGTAACCTTTTTGACCGCGATGATATTACTGCCGAAGACGTCCGCCGTGCTCGTGGTATGTAATACGCAATACTTTCGCACTTTGCATCATTTTTAAGAAAGATTTCTTAAATTAAGAAATAATCATTAGAAAAAAAACCGTTAAATGTGCATTATGCGATAGTAATGAGCAGCTGAGTGACAAGCTCAGTGACTAAGACCAGAGCTTGCCTCTGGTCTTTTTTTATACCTCTTTTTAAGCTACCTCACCATTTAAGGAGCACTACCATGATTAACGACGACAATAAAGTTAAACCGCAACAAACCAATCAGCAAGCATCTTTGGCAACTGACTCTACTTCGCACTTAGAGCAAATTGCCAGTCATAGCGGTGAGAACAAATTGCCTGCGCCAGATTTGTCCGCTACTGATTTATCCAATACTCATCAGCAGCAAGCTGTGTCGAGTCGTTCACAGGAAGGCTTAGAAAATAATTTATCTACTAATTTAGCAAACCACCAAACCGATGCAGGTGATGGTGGCTATTTAGAATTATTAGAAGAGCGTCCTGTTATTAATAAAGAACGCTTGGATGTTGGCAAAGTCACAGTAACCAAGCACAGACGGACTAAAACCATTGAAGTGCCTATTGAGCTGATAGAAGAATATATTACCGTACGTACTGATTATCAAGACGCAGAGAGTCAGGATTTACTATCAGGTAATTATGATGATAAGGATATATTGCGCCACGTTGAGCCATCGCTAGATAGCAAAGCAGTCGTAACCATCAATGGCAAGCAGGTTGAGATTGGTGACGCGCCGATTGAGATTGTCTTATCGCGTCAGATAGCGACGATTACCAAAGATACCCATGTGATTCAAGAAATAGAGATTAATAAAACCACGCATACCCATACCGATAGCATTCAAGTAGCGCTACAACACGAAGAGCTAGACGTTAAAGAAGAAGGTTATCTAGCCCATGAGCAACAAAGCAATGTCCCTGATAAAAAATAAAGCTTAGAGAAGATGAATTTTAGGAAAAATAACGCTTAAATAAAATAAAACCACTTTTTTAAAAATTACATAAAAAAAGCAACGTTAACGTTGCTTTTTTTATGCGAGGTATTTGTTGTTAGGCGGCTGTTTCTGCCGTTTTAGTGTCAGACGCTGGTGATGTTTTACATTCATAAGTACTGACGTTTTCTGAATCGGCACCAGCAGTACGCATCACACCAGTTTCACGATCTTCGTGCGCCACGCGCCACTGGATAAAGCCTTTACCACCGTCAAACGCTGTATCTAGATTGAAAACTTCAGGGTTGGTCGCATCATTGGTTTTGGTCAGAGTTACTGTACCTTGAGCAGTCTCAAGAATCACTTGTTTGTCAGCGTCTTTGTAAGTGGCTTCGACGGCTAGTGCCGGTGAACATGAGTAGCTCATTTGCTTGACGCCAGAATTAACAGACGCTACGGTATCCTCTTCCACATCGCTGACTGGCGCATCTACCACCACATCACTTGGCTCAGCAGGCTCTGCGGACATAGGCACCGATTGCTCTTCACTGATACTGTCTTCTAGGCTTGGTTCTGGCTCCTGCTGTTGTTGACAAGCACTAATTGTCATCGCGCCAGCGAGCAGACCGGTAACAATGACAGAGGTACGAAATTGTTTTAATAATTCTATATTCATGACACTCTCCAAAAAAATATGTTAAACACTATAGCGTGTATGTAAATTCACGCCTATGCTGAATTTGTAATTAATCACCACAAAACTGCTGTTACTTTTATATTCTTAATAGTTAGACCATTTGTTAACACAGTCAAAATATTAACAGAGCCAAACTAACTTAAAAACGCTAAAGATTAAAAGGAAAAGATGCTGCTAGGATAATTTTTCCTATCGAAATTCTTATGGCTATAAATCTTATCGCTATAAAAAAGTCCCTATCTAAATAAGACAGGGACTTTTTATCATAGCTTAACAATTTTTGATTATCAATATTTAGATTTTACCGTGACATTGTTTATACTTTAGGCCTGAACCACAAGGACATGGCGCGTTACGGCTTATATTCATCCCAGTGTATGGGTCAGGCTCACTGGCATTGTTGCTACCACTGCCCGCGATAGACCCTGCTGTTACGCCAGCAGCAACGCTACGGTTTTGCGCCGCTGATCGCTCTACGCCGCCATCCATATTGTCGATATCACTGTGCTCAAACTGCATTTGCATGTGCGCGGCATTTTCACGCTGCTGAGCTTCTAACGCTTCTAATTCTTCTTTGGTTGGGATATGCACGCGTGATAAATCTTGTACGGTTTCAGATTTAATCGCACCAAGCATCATTTGGAACAGCTCAAACGATTCACGCTTATATTCTTGCTCAGGATTTTTTTGCGCATAACCGCGCAGATGGATACCTTTACGTAGCTGATCCATTTGGGTTAAATGCTCTTTCCAGTGCTTATCCAAACTTTGTAGCATAAAATGACGCTCAAGCTGGGCGGCATCTTTTTCGCCCATTTGCTCACGGCGCGCATGATAGCGATCCAATGCCGTTTGGATGATTTTGGCACGTAAGCCTTCTTCATCTAGGCGGCGGTCTTCATCCAGCCAATCGTTAATCGGCATGGAAATTTTAAACTCATCTTCAAGCTCATCTTCTAAGCCGTCGATATTCCACTGATCATCGATAGAGCCTGGCGGAATAAACTGATCAATCATGGCGTTGTAGACTTCATGATGCATAACTTCGATGGCCTCCAATAAATCCATCTCTGCCAGCAAGTCATCGCGCTGACCGTAGATAACTTTACGCTGCTCATTGGCGACATCATCATATTTCAATAGGTTTTTACGGGCATCAAAGTCGCGACTTTCGACTTTACCTTGCGCATTTTCAATCGATTTTGAAACCATTTTATGCTCGATGGCTTCGTCTTCTTTTAGACCCATCGCCCGCATCATATTGACGACGCGATCACCGGCGAAGATACGCATCAAGTCATCTTCAAGCGATAAGAAAAAGCGTGACATGCCAGGGTCACCTTGACGACCAGCACGACCACGCAGCTGGTTATCGATACGGCGTGATTCATGACGCTCAGAACCAATGATATGTAAACCACCTGCTGCAACGACTTGGTCATGCTTGACCTGCCATTCGGCTTTTAGGCGCGCCATCTCTTCCGGACTGACCGCATCAATATCTTCGATAAATGATTGCCAGTTACCGCCCAAGATAATATCGGTACCACGGCCTGCCATATTGGTGGCGATGGTCACCGCTTTTGGACTACCGGCCTGCGCGATAATTTCTGCCTCACGCTCGTGTTGCTTGGCGTTTAGGACATTATGCTTGATGCCTTCTTGATCGAGCAGATAAGACAACTCTTCACTGGCCTCAATCGTCGCCGTACCCACCAAGACCGGCGCACCTTTGGCTTGAATCTCTTTAATCTCGCGGATAATACCCTTATATTTCCCTAACTTGGTTAAGAAAATTTGGTCATCCATGTCGATACGCGCAATCGGCTCGTGCGTTGGAATCACGATGACGTCTAAATCATACGTTGATTTAAACTCTGCTGCTTCGGTATCAGCGGTACCGGTCATACCCGATAATTTATCATAGAGACGGAAATAGTTCTGGAAAGTCGTCGTCGCAAGCGTTTGGTTCTCTGCTTGAATCTCGACGTTTTCTTTGGCCTCTACCGCTTGGTGCAAGCCTTCTGACCAGCGGCGACCCGGCATAGTACGTCCAGTGTTTTCATCTACGATAATCACTTCGCCGTCGTCAACGATATAATGGACGTTTTTGACAAACACATGATGGGCACGAATGGCCGCTTGGACGTGAGCAAGTAGCGGCAAACGGCTCGGGCTATATAAACTTTCGTTTTCGCCAAGCTCACCCACTTCGATTAAGAAGCGCTCAATTTTCTCGTAGCCTTTTTCGCTGATTTCAATTTGACGATTTTTTTCATCAATCCAAAAATCTTCGTCTTCGTTATTCTTATTGGCTTCTTCATCTTTTGAGCGTTTAAGCCTTGGAATAATAGTATTAATCAGCGCATACATACGTGATGAATCTTCCGCTTGCCCTGAGATAATCAGCGGCGTACGTGCTTCATCGATTAAGATAGAGTCGATTTCATCAATAATACAATAGTTTAGCGGACGCTGTTTTTTCTCAGCGAGGCTAAAGACCATGTTATCGCGCAGATAATCAAAGCCATATTCGTTATTGGTACCGTAGGTGATATCCGCTTGATAAGCGTCGATTTTTTCTTGTGGTGGCTGCTGCGAATAAATAACGCCAACCGTCATACCCAAAAAGCCAAATAATGGGCGGTTTAATTCGGCATCACGCGCCGCCAAATAATCGTTGACCGTAACCAAATGCACGCCTTTGCCACTAATGGCATTGAGGTACATCGCCAAGGTACCCATCAAGGTTTTACCCTCACCGGTTTTCATCTCAGCGATTTTGCCTTCGTGCAAGGTGATACCACCGATGAGCTGCACGTCGTAGTGGCGCATGCCATTGACGCGTAACGAGGCTTCGCGGCAGACGGCAAACGCTTCTGGTAATAAGGCGTCTAAGCTTTCACCGTTTTGGTGTCTTTCTTTAAATTCTGCGGTTTTTTGTTGTAATTGCTCATCAGACAGGGCTTGAATGTCAGCCTCATATGCGTTGATTTTGCTGACCACGCGGCGCATGCGCTTGAGTTCGCGGTCATTTTTGGTGCCAACGACACTGCCTATAATCTTTGATAACATAATTTTTTGACCTATGGAAATATTCGATAATTAGTGCGCATTCGCCAAGGCTTTATATAGTGCCGCTTGGTCATTACAATGCTGACAATCATCACTGACTAAATACCTTTTGATAACATACTGATTGTCAAAATACGGATTAACAAAGCACGCAATAATAAGGTACTGACTAATGATGAGTCGCTTAATGAAGTATCGCCCAATTAAGTGTGCCGTCATTATATATGGTTATGACGCCGATGGATACAAGGGCAGCGAGTAGATATTTGCCGACGTAAAAAGGTCGCTGAACGTGTTAAAATAGCGCTTATATCCTTCATTTAGCAGCTTTTTCGTGCCATTAATAAACGCAACTATCTGACAGCATTCATCGCTAATTTATTCTAAAAAACAGCCATTGTTTCTAAGCAAACCCATTTAAGCATCATAAGAGATTCTGCATGACCGTAAAACCAACCGCGCAAAACCCTAACGCTTTAACATCTGATACATCTAAAACCTTAAAAGCTAAACACGTAAAAACTGAGCATTTAAATAACGATCAGTTGCTAATCGGCGACGCTATTTATCATTTAGCCGACCATACGCCAATGATGGTGCAATATCTGACCATGAAAGCCAACTATCCACAAGCGTTATTGCTGTACCGGATGGGTGATTTTTATGAGTTATTTTTTGAGGATGCCAAACGAGCGGCGCAGATACTCGATATTACCCTAACCCGCCGTGGCACCGATAAAGCTGGTAATACCATTGCGATGGCTGGCGTGCCGTTCCATGCAGCCGATAGCTATATGGCGCGGCTGATTGCGGCTGGGCAAACCGTGGTTGTTTGTGAGCAAATTGACGATTCAGTTACTAGCAACCCGTCCAATACGCCTAAGATGGGCGATAAGCAGAAAAAAGATAAAAGTAAATCGGCGGCTGGTAGCATCATGCGCCGTGAAGTGGTTAAAACCTTGACCGCCGGAACCATCACCGATGACGCCCTCATTGCGCCCAATCATACGCCAACCGTCGTTGCGATTGATATCGAAACTCCTAAAGCGAATAGTAAACAACCTTTGCAGGCTGCCATCAGCCAAATGGATTTGGCTGCTGGGACATTAACGACGCAAACACTCAGCGCGCATCACAACGATATCGAAGGTTTGCAAGCTCAAATGCTCACGGTGCTGGCACGCTTTGCCCCGAGTGAATGTATCATTAGCGAAGCACTCGGTGAACAAGCTGGAGAAAATTGGTCGTTGTGGCTACGTCAAAGTTTAGACTGCCCTATTATAGAAGTGGCAGCCAATGACTTTCATCGTCAGCATGCCAGTTCAACGCTTTGCCAGCAATTTGAGGTACAACGCCTCGATGGACTGGGTATTAGTGATGCCAAGCTTAGCCAGTCTAGCTGTGCGGCATTAATACACTACGCAAGACAAACCCAGCAGCGCCATATACCACAGCTGAATCAACTTATCGTCGAATATAGCGACGATTATTTAATCATTGATGCTAATAGTCAGCAAAATCTTGAGCTATTTACGCCCGTTAGCAGTAATGGAACGTCATTAATATCCGTACTCAATCACTGCCAAACTCCGATGGGGCGGCGCTTGCTTGTGCAGCAAATGAAGCGCCCGCTACGTCAACATGCGCGTATTAATCTGCGTTTAGATGCAATCACTAGCCTTTTGCAGTCAGACAATAATTTTGGCGAAAATAAGCAGGTTAATGAAAACTTAGAAAATAATTCATTAGTCAGCAGTTTACGTGAAACCTTAAATACCATCGGCGATATCGAGCGAATCACTAGCCGTATTGGGCTGATGAGCGCCAAACCGCGTGACCTGCGTAAGCTCGCCGATGGTATTACTAGCAGCACTCAACTTACTACCCTACTGAGCAATGCAGGTATCAGTCATGAGCAAGCAGGACTACTGCCCATACTGATGCAGCAATTGCCTGCGCAGCTACCTGCCGTACAGTCTGTCGCCGAGCTAATCGAGCGTGCCATTATTGCAGAGCCACCGGCTCATATCCGTGACGGCGGCATGCTAGTAGCTGGCTACGATGCAGAGTTTGATCGCCTTACCCATTTGCATGACAATATCCAAGTAACATTAGATGAGATGCTAGAGCGCGCGCGTCAGGACTACCAATTACCTAGCCTAAAAGTAGGCTTTAATAAAGTCAGCGGCTTTTATTTTGAATTACCTAAAATGCAGGCACAAAATGCCCCGGCGCATTTTATCCGGCGGCAAACGCTCAAAAGCAGTGAGCGCTTTATTACCGATGAGCTAAAAGAAGTGGAAACCGAGTATCTCAGCGCACAAAGCTTAGCATTAGCACGTGAAAAGCTGCTATATCACGAACTATTGACCATATTAAGTGGCCATTTAGCAGAATTGCAACAGCTGAGCGCGGCTATCGCGCAAATAGATGTGCTTAGTAATTGGGCACAGCTTGCCACTCTTTATAATTGGCAGCGTCCAATCATGAGTAATGACTCACAAGATGACGACTTACTGAAAGATGGCAACTTGTCAAAAAATGGCAGCCAAACCAGTATCAATATCAAACAAGGTCGTCATGTGGTTGTTGAAGCAGCGCTAAATCCAGTCAATGCTGACAAAGCCTTTACTATCTCTAATAAAGGCAGCAATGCGAAACATAGCAGCCATTTTGTCGCCAATGACTGTGCGCTCGGCAGCGCTTCAAACCCTGAACGCCTCCTCATGATCACTGGCCCGAACATGGGCGGTAAATCGACCTATATGCGCCAAACTGCACTAATTGTCCTGCTTGCTCATTGCGGCAGCTTTGTGCCAGCAGCGAGTGCGCAGATTGGGGACATCGACCGTATCTTTACTCGTATTGGCTCAGCTGATGATTTGGCAGGTGGTAAGTCTACCTTTATGGTTGAGATGATTGAAACCGCGAATATTCTCAATCAAGCGACCAATAAATCGCTGGTACTGATGGATGAAGTCGGACGCGGCACCGCTACTACGGACGGTCTAGCAATTGCCCATGCCTGCGTCAATCGACTGGTCGAGATTGGCTGCCTGACATTATTTGCCACCCATTATTTTGAGTTGACGCAATTGGTCAACAATGCTGCTAACCAACACGCCAGCATTCGCAATGTCCATGTCGCTGCCAGTGAAGTCGATGGTCAACTGCTACTACTGCATCAAATTCAGGACGGCGCGGCAAGCTCTAGCTTTGGACTGCATGTGGCAAAAATGGCTGGTATCCCAACTCAGGTATTAAATGATGCGAAGCGGTATTTAGTAGATAATTTAAAAACTGAAAGTGTAAAAGCCATTGATGATAAAAATGAATTAGCTAAGTCAGTAAAGGATGAAAGAGCGCAGGCTTATCATAGTGTATCAGAGAAAACAAAGGAAGACAGTGTTCACTCAAGTGAAAGCACCACTACCATTCCACAACAAAATCAATTATTTAGCTTACAAGATGAGCTGGCAGCGATTAATCCTGATAACCTAACACCAAAGCAAGCGCACGATTTACTTTATCATTTAAAGGAAATCATTAGTCAGTAAAGGGATTTGTCAAATAGCGGTAAAAGCGCTAAAATATGTCTTATTTTTCAGCTAATGTACTTACAATCGTAATTGTACTTTGCCAAACCAATAACAGGTAGACCACTATGACCTTTGTCGTTACAGATAACTGCATTCTTTGCAAATACACCGACTGTGTGGAAGTCTGCCCTGTGGACTGCTTTTATGAAGGCCCGAACTTCCTCGCTATCGACCCTGACGAATGCATCGACTGCGCGCTTTGCGAGCCCGAATGCCCCGCCAATGCGATATTTTCGGAAGACGAAGTACCAAAAGGGCAAGAAGTCTTTATTCAGCTAAACGAAGAGCTGGCACAAAAATGGCCAAACATTACTGAGATGAAAGGTCAGTTGCCAGAAGCGGCAAAATGGGATGGTGTCGAAGGTAAGATTCAGTATTTAGAGAAGTAAATAGTTTTTTGGTGGTGTTCTAAAAAGTATGCTGGCATCAGACATAGCCATAATTGACATAGAAGAATACCAAATCAAACACCT